>JACCRC010000418.1 GCA_013813765.1 Deltaproteobacteria bacterium
CCTCAAAACCGCGAGGTGCTCGTGCATCGCAGTGGGCGCACCGGCCGCGCGGGTCGCAAGGGTATCGCGATCGTCCTCGCCACCGATCAGGCCCGCCGGTTCGTCGAGCGGATGTTTCACGCCGCCCGGATCGAGCCCGCGTGGAAGGTGCCGCCCACCGCCGAGGACATTCGCATCCGTGATCAGGATCAGCTCGTGCTCGAGATCCGCGGGTTGATCGAGAGCCCGACCGACGACGACCGCGAGGTCGCGCGCACGCTGCTCGCCGATCGCAACCCCGAGGACCTGGTCGCTGCGCTCGTCAATCAGCGCCGCCAGGCCCGTCCCGCGCCCGAGGAGCTCACGATCCCGACGTCAATGAGGCCGCGCACCGGACCCGAGCGCGCGCAGCGCACCGATCGTCCATCGCCGCCGCACCAGCAGCGCACGGAGCGCGTCGAGCGCGTCGAGCGTCCCGAGCGCGTCGAGCGTCCCGAGCGCGTCGAGCGCCGCGAGCGCAACGAGCCGGTCGAGACCGATCGCCGCAAGCCGAAGCGCGACGTCCGCCAGGAACCGACCGCGGGCCGCGGCAACGCGGTGTGGTTCACGGTGAACGTTGGCCGCTCGAAGAATGCGGATCCAAAGTGGATCATCCCGCTGCTCTGTCGGCGCGGTGGGATCACGAAGGCCTCGATCGGCAAGATCCAGATCCTCGCGCGCGAGACCCGCATCGAGATCGCCGCACCCGACGCGGATCGCTTCGCGGAGGCCGCACAGAAGCCCGATGCGAAGGACAAGAACATCCACATCGAGCGGCTGGACGCGGATTCGAACTGACGCGCGCACCCGAGCGGTGATGGATCCGAACGGGGCGGGCCCTCGGGGATTCTCTCAGGCTCGTCGCTGTTTCAGAGTAGCGTAAGGGTCGCTACGAAGATTTGGTCTCGCGCGCGTGCTAAGCCGCGCGTCGGGACGTGGGCGCTCGGGGTCAGGCCATCTCGGCTGCAGCCTCGATCACGCCACTTCTGTCGTCGTGGCGCTCCTGGCTGCCGTGATCGATGTGCCCGTTGTCGCCGGGCGGATTGTTGTGTCCATCCGTCGTGGGTGCATCCACCGGCTTCGGCTTACGGGACGGCTTGAAGCGTTGCTTACGCGGCATCATCTCCTCCGATTGCGCAGACGCAGCAAGACGCATGCACGCGTCGCAAGGCCGACCTTGCGGTAGAGATCACAGCTGTTCAGCGGGAGGGATGAGGGCGGCCTGCTTCACGAACGCCGGCGACCACACGAGGATGCAGCCGGCTCCACCTCCACCACCCCACGAATCCGCACCCATCGCATCGATTTCACCGAGCGCCTGCGTCGCAGTGATCGCGGGGTTCGCAAGTGAGATGCTGAGCCATGGCGAAGGTCCTGTTCCCGCTGCCGGATCGAGACTTCGACGTGACCGAGGTCGCGGTGCCGTGGAAGCTCCTCGGCGAGGCGGGTCATGAGGTCGTGTTCGCCACCGAGACCGGCGCGACACCAGCGTGCGATCCACTGCTGCTCAGCGGCGTGATCTTCGGCAAGCTCGGCGCGCGCCCCGAGCCGATCGCGTTCTATCGCGAGCTAGAGAACGCGCCGGGCTTCCTGGCGCCGCGCCCGTGGGGCTCGTGCGCCGCGAGTCAGTTCGAGGCGCTATTCCTCGCGGGCGGCCACGCACCGGGCATGAAGCAGTACCTCGGCAGCGAAGCCGTGCAGGCGCTGACGGCGGCGTTCTTCGCCGCCGAGAAGCCGGTCGCCGCGATCTGCCACGGCGTGCTCGTCGCCGCGCGATCGAAGCGACCCGACGGTCAGTCGGTGCTCCACGGGCTGCGCACGACGTGTCTGCCGAAGTACATGGAGCGCAGCGCGTTCCTCGCGACGTTCTGGTTGCGCGGGCGCTACTATCGCACCTATCCGGCGTACGTCGAGGACGAGGTCCGCGCCGCGCTCGCGAAGCCCGACGACTTCGAGCGCGGACCGAAGGAGCTGTCGAAGCGCGGCACGCGCGATGACGATGCGCACGCCTTCGTCGTCGAGGATGGCCGCTATGTATCGGCGCGCTGGCCGGGCGACGCGTACCTGATCGCGAAGCAGCTCACGAGACTCCTCAGTTCGCGTTCTTGATCCGCTCGATGAGCGCCGCGAGCTGGCGTGCCTCGGGATCGCGCCGTGCGCGCTTCAGCTCGAGCATGATCGGATCGAACGCCGCGCTCAGTCGGTCATCGATGCTCCCGCCGGTGCCGATGATGTTCGGCATCGCAGCCGCGCGCTCGAGCGCCGCGCCCGCGCCCGCGATGTCACCGCGCGCGATTCGCTCGCGAGCGAGCCGGTGGTGCAGCGTGAGGCTGAAGAAGCACTCCTCCGCGCGTTGGTCGAGCACGGCGAGCGCAGCATCGCCGCGGCCGGCAGCACCCAGCGCGCGCTCGAGGGTGTCGCGCAGCTCGTCGCGTGTGGAGTACCAGAGCTTCTCGACCGCGAGCCCGCGCTCTGCTTGAAGGATCGACTCATCGCGATTTCCACGCACGAGCTCGAGCCGCGCCTGATCGAGGTGACGGCGCGCCGCTGGCTCGTCGCCACCGGCCTCCGCTGCCGCGGCGAATGACGTGCTCGCATCGTTCCAGCGGCGCTCGCGCAGGTGGAGATAGCCGAGCGTGCGGAGCAGCTTCGGATCACCGGGTGCTCGCTTCGCGACGCTCTCGAACACCTCGGAGATCGCCTCGAGCTCCGACGGATCGTCGGGGCCATCGAGCGCGATCCGCGGAGCCGCCGACTCGACCCACTCGATCAACGCGTGTTCGAGCCAGTTCTCGTACCAGGTGTAGATGCTCGGCGACTCGACCTCGAGCGTGCCGCCTTCGCTGGTCCAGTCGCTCCACACCTGACCGCGGTGCGGACCGCGCAGCGAGAGCACCGAGCGGCCGCCGCAGCCCTGGTCGGCGAGCACGATGATCGCGTCGAGCAGATCGTGCGCCTGCGGCTCGGGAGGCAACAGGCCATAGAACGGGCCCGCGCCGCTCGCGCCGAGCCCGGTGACGAGAGCGCGGTACTCGCCAGGCAGCTCGCCGAACCCCACCTCGATCGCTGCGAGCACGGTGTCGGAGACCGGCTCGTCGAACGCGAACCGGTGCGTGTCGGCACCGAACACCTGGCGATCTCGATCAACGGCCGACATGAGGTCGATCCGCTGACGAATCCGAGACAGGCGCGAGTCCACGATGGAGCCTAACGCATCTTGTAAGGCGTCTGTAAGACCCCGTCCTTCGGGGACGTCAGTCGGACTCGGCGAGCGTTTCATCCAGGAGCAAAGGAGCTCTCCATGTTGAAATCGACCCTCGCCTCCCTCGTCCTCGCCACCTCCCTCGTTGCCTGCACCGACAAGCCCGCCCCTCAGGTGATCGCCGTGCAGTCCCCCGCCGACGTCGTGCGGCCCGGGCAGATGACTGTGACCGGCACCGCCACGCTCGAGGTCAGCCCCGACTGCGCGGATCTCACGATGACGCTCGTCTCCGATGGCAGCAGGCCCGGCATCGCAACTGCCGGCGTGCAGGCCAAGCAGGAGGCGCTGATCCAGGCGCTGAAGAAGCTCGGGGTCGAGACTTCCGACATGAAGCTCTCGTTCATGACGCTGAACCCGATCTACGAGAACAGTCCGGCGGGCTGGTCGCAGCTGAAGGTCCGCACGTACCGCTCCGAGATCACGATCACCGTGACGACGAAGAAGTTCGACAAGATCGCGGCGATCATGGAAGCGGGCGCGGAGTCGGGTGTGAGCTCGATGTCGACGCAGTTTCGCCGCAGCGATCTGCCCGAGCTGAAGAAGAAGGTCCGCGAGATGGCGCTGACCGCCGCGAGGGCGAAGGCGAAGCAGACCACCGACACGCTCGGCATCGGCCTCGGCCGCATCGTGTCGATCGCCGAGAACCAAGGCGGCATGATGTGGAGCAACCACTACTTCCCACGGGTCGCCAACACCATGGAGGTGAGCGACAGCGCGGCCGTCGTGCTCGGCGGCTCCCTGCAGCCGCTCACGCTCGACGTGACGATCGGTTTCGAGCTGGCGAGCGAGACCTGATCGCGCGCTCTAGAGGTCGTCGACGCCGGCGCCGAGGGTGGTCGCCTGGCCGTCGATGGTCAGGGTCGCGCCGACAGAGTCGCGGTTGAACACGATCGAGACCTGCTTGCCACCGGCGAGCGTCACCGTCGCGGTCTCACCCGAGCCGCTGACGCTGGTCGCGGCGCCGTCGATCGAGAGCACATTGAGGAAGCGCTGCGCGCCGCCGCCCGCGGTCTGGTCGATGCGGTAGCCGTTCGTGAAGTCCGCGTTCGAGCGGTAGCTGTGCTGTCCGAACGTGCCGGCGCCGAGCTTCGTGACCTTCAGCGTGTGGCCGGCGTTGGTGACCGTCGCGGTGTTGCCGCTGATCGTGGGCTGCGTCGGAACCGCGAGCTGCCAGGTCTGGCCCGAGCCACCCTGCACGCGGTCGTACACGACGACGACGTCGGGCATGAGGTAGACGATGTCGCGGTTGACCTTCTGCACCGCGGCGTTGCCGTTGTACGCGGGCGTCAGATCGGCCGACGCGTAGACCCAGCCGTCGCCCTTCTCGAGCGCTTCCATCTTCGAGACGGTGTTCGCGACCTGGCGCACCGGTGCGCCGCCGTTGTCGATGCGAACGAGGCCGTGCGTGGTGACCTGCTGGTCGAGACCCGAGCGCGAGTCGACGACGGGGTCATACGCGAGCCAGCCGTTCTTGTAGATCATGATCGAGCCCTGATCCTGGTGAGCGTGCGACTGGGTGTACGGACCCGCGGTGAAGTTCACCCACGTCGCGTTGCGGTCCCAGCCCGAGCGCATGTAGAGCTGCGCGATGCCCGGCGCGAAGTAGTGGGTGCTGCCGTCGAGCGGCGACGCCGTGACGTCATCCATGTCGTAGAGGAAGTCGTACGCGAGCATGAACGACTGCGTCATCGCCGGAACGTTCGAGCTCTGGAGGAGCTGCTTCGCACGTGCCGCCATCGGGTCGTTCGGGAACAGCGCGACGAGCTCCTGCATGTACGCGCGGTGGTAGTCGAAGAACGCCGCGGTCGAGTCACGCGACTGGTCGCCGGCGGGCGCGACGCGGTCGAGCGTCGGGAGGGTCTGGTGCATGAACGACACCATCGACGCGCGCGTGTGCTTGGTCTTGGTGTGGAGCTTCTCGCCGGTCGTCGCGTGCCAGAAGTCGTAGAGCTGCCACAGATTTCGCATCGCGACGCCATAGCCAGTGCCCTCGCGCGAACCGCCGCCCTGGAGGTCGGCCGTGAACGTCGGGATCAGCTGGCCCATGACCTTCGTGTCGCGGAACTGCGTGATCCACTCGTCGGCCTTCGGGTTCTCGCCCTTGGTCGCGAGGCCAAGCATCATCGTGCCGCGGAGGAACGAGAAGTAGTAGTTGTTCGCCGGGTCGTTCGTGGCCCAGCCGGTCCACGGGATGGTGGCGCCGCCCCACTTCGCACCCGTGTGGTTCCACACGTTGGAGATGGTGGTGTTGCCGTACGCGATCCAGCGCGCGCGCTGCGCCGGCTGGACCTGATCGAAGCACCAGTCATAGACGAGCGCGAGGTCACCGATCATCTCGCCGACGTGCAGGTAGCTGTCATCCGCAACCACTGGTGCCTGGTTCGCCGCGATCTTCGCCTCGGCGGCGACGACCTGGGCCTCGACCTGGGCGATCGCCTTGGTGCAGTACGTCTGGTTGCCGGTGAGCGCGCTGATCAGAGCGCCGTTCCACGCACCGAAGCCCCACACGCTGGCGCCGTTGGCCCACTGGTCGACCTTCGCCTTGAAGCGAGCCGCGGCCGGGGTGTTCGCCGACAGCGAAGCATTGAGGCGCGCCTTGTTCGCAGAGATGTAGATGCGCGGGTGAGCGGTGGGATAGGTCGGAAGGGTTCCGTCATCATCCTGATCGGGCCCCGTGGGGTCACCGTCGTCACCATTGGGGCCCGAGAAGTCACTGCCCTCACCATCGCCTGCCGTATCAGAGGTCTCTGCGCCGCAAGCCGCCGCGGTGAGGGACATCAGTACTGCCAAAGCGCTCGTGGTGTTTCGCCTCATGTGGCGCATTTTGTAGTCAGCTCCGACGCGGCGCGCCTTGTGGTTCATGTCCCACATTAGGGCCACTTACGGCCGTCCGACCTTTTCGGAGAGCGCGTTTGTCGTCGAGGAAGTGCTCGCTGATCCTCTTTGCACGCGTTGTGGCTTACACAAAAGAGGAGCAACTACCCATTAAAAAAGTGCTGTACCCGAACGTCATTCGGCGCGAGTCGTCGTCGGTAAATCTCGCGGACCAAGGGTGGTGTAGATGTCCCATATCGCTCCCATCACGCTGTCGGTCGTCGCCTTGAAGCGGAAGTCGACGACGTCGGAGACCTCGGAGCGCGTCTCCCCGATCTCCACGGCGGGTAGCCCCGCAGCGCGTGCGAGCAGGATCGGACGCGCCAGGTACGGGAACATGGTCGGGCAACCGATCGCGAACACGATGTCGAATCCGAGGTCGAGCTCCTGCTGGAGCCGCGTGAACGGATCGACCGGCAAGGCCTCGCCGAACAGCGGCATGTCAGGGCGCAGCACGGTTCCGCACGTCTTGCACTTCGGCGGTATGTCGAGCGCATCGAAGTTCTCGTGGTGCGTCGAGAGCTCGCAGCTCGAGCACAGCAGATCGAACATCGCGCCGTGCATCTCGATCACGTTGTGCGATCCGGCGCGCTGGTGCAGGCGATCGATGTTGATCGTCATGATGGTGGTGCGCGCGATCTGTCGCTCGAGCTTTACCAGCACCTCGTGCGCGCGGTTCGGTTGCGCGGCCTTCACTTGCTCCTCCATGCGGAGGAGGTACTTCCAGGTCAGCTCCGGCTTGCGCTTGATCATCTCGGCCGAGAGCGCGGCTTCGAAGATCTTGTCGTCCTCGGGCTTCTTGCGGCGCAGCCCGGAGATGCCGCGGTAGTTCGACAGCCCCGAGTCGTGCGAGAGGCCGGGGCCCGTGATGAACAGCGCGCTGTTGGCCTTGTGCAGCAGGACCGCGACGGCCTCGAGCAGCTGACGGTTACCCGCCTGTGTCGGGGGTTTCGGACGCCTCGGTGTCATCCCTTGCCCCGACAATAACCCGCCGAACGAGCGAGACAGCGCGGGGAGGCCACAACTATAACCCCCCCAATGGGTCGGTTCTGGATACGCGCCACGCTCGTCGTGGTCACCCTGCTGGCGCTGTTCGCGCCGTTCGCCGTCGCACAGCCCGCGAGCACTCCCGCACCTGCGGCGGCCGAGCTCAGCTCCGCCGAAGCCGCCGCCGTGGCGTGCGCGAATCCGAAGCCCAAGTCGGCGCCAAAGGTCGACAAGCCTCTCTACGAGAGGCTGCTCCCGATCGTTCTGCTGCTCGTGGTGATCGCCGTGGTGCTCACGCGGCTCCCGAAGGTCGAGCTCGGTCACTCCAAAGAATTCCTCCGCCGGCGACGACTCAACTGGCTGGTGCTCGGGCTCACGTACGCGTTCCTGTACATGGCCCGCTACAACCTGAACCAGTACAAGTTCGTCGGCGGGCTCACGGAGGCGGAGTTCGGATCGATCTTCGGCTGGGGCTCCGCGGTGTACGGCGTCGCGTTCCTCCTCAATGGTCCGCTGACCGATCGATGGGGCGGCCGCACGACGATCCTCCTCGCCGCGGGCGGAGCCGCGATCACGAACCTCGTCATGGGGTACGCGGTCTACACCGGCAGCACGTTCTTCGGCTCCGGCTTCAAGACGATGCTCGTCTTGTACTGCGCGAACATGTACTTCCAGAGCTTCGGTGCCGTCTCGATCGTCAAGGTCAACGGCTCGTGGTTCCATCTCCGCGAACGCGGCACGTTCGGCGGCATCTTCGGCATCCTGATCTCGCTCGGCCTGTTCTTCGCCTACGACGGCGGCAAGATGATCACGGACGCGCTGCCCAAGCAGCTCGAGTGGTTGTTCTTCATCCCGGCGGGAATCCTCGTCCTGTTCTTCGTCGGCTGCGTCCTGTTCGTGCGCGACTCACCGTCGAAGGCCGGGCTCACCGACTTCGACCTCGGCGACGCGAGCACGCCCGATGACGGCAAGAAGGAGTCCGCGGTTCAGGTGATCATCCGGATGCTCAAGCATCCCGTGATCCTCACCATCGCGCTCATCGAGCTCTGCTCGGGCTTCCTGCGCCAAGCGATCCTCCAGTGGGGCCGCGACTTCAGCTCCGGCATCGGCCTCGGCGACTCGTTCGTGATCACGAACTGGGGTGTCGTCTCGTGTATCGCCGGAATCACGGGCGGCATCTTCGCGGGTGCGATCTCCGATCACATCTTCGGTTCGCGGCGCGGTCCCGTCAGCGCGGTGCTCTACGCGCTGATGCTGGCGGGCACGATCGTGATCATCCCGATGCTGTGGACCTCGAACCCGGGCCTGATCCCCTGGGTGATCGCGTTCATGTCGATGGCGATCATCGGCGTGCACGGCATGCTCTCCGGCGCGGCCAGCGCGGACTTCGGCGGCCGCAAGAACACCGGCGTCGCGGTCGGCATCATCGACGGATTCGTCTACGCCGGCTCGATGATCCAGTCCTTCGTCTACGGCGCGTATCTGCCCGAGAAGCTGATCGTCTGCCCCGACGCCACGACGCGGAAGAATCCCGCCGCGACGGACATCGATAACTGGATGATCTGGCCCTACGCGATGATCCCGGTCGCGCTCGTCGGCTTCGTGCTGGCGCTCCGAGTCTGGAATGCTCGCGCCCGTCCCAAATCAGGGTAGGCTCAGCGCTTGATGCGCACCCGGCTGTCGTTCGTCGTCGCGCTGGTCCTCGCCGCCTGCGGAAGCAAGAGCACCGAGAAGGAGAGCGGTGGCGGTGGCACCGGCACTGCCTCCGGATCCGCTCCCGCCCCCGTACCGGTGGCCACGGGCACGCAGCTGTTCGTCGACGACAAGAGCGTCGCGACCATCGACGCAGCCGCGGTCGCGAGCTGGCCGCGCCTGGACACGCTGTTGCCCGAGGCGGCGCGCCGCATGGGCAAGTGGCAGGCGATCACGATCAAGAACGCGAAGCCGCAGCCGGCGGAGCTCGCGAATCCGTCGCAGGCCTATCGCGAGTACGTGCCGGCGCTGTTCCCCGGTCCGGACGGCAAGGTCTCGTTCGGCATGTTCGATCCCGTCGAGCTCGGCAAGAAGGGCAAGCCCGCGCTGCAGGAAGACGGCGTGACCGAGCTGCGGATCAAGCTCGCGCCAGATTCCGGTCGCGGCGAGAACGATCACCAGGGCGGAGCCGCGATCGATCCGCAGAACATCAAGCTCGCGATCATCACGCCGAAGGGCGAGCAGGTGATGACCGGCGACAAGCTGCTCGCGCTTCCGCGCGAGGCGATGCCCGGCGGCGGCGGCGATGCAAAGGGCTGGCGGCTCGGTGTGGTGCTCGAGGCAGCCGGCGTGAAGAGCTTCAAGCGCGTGCGGCTCACGGATCTGAAGGGCCCGACGCTGACGCTGGAGAAGGCAGACCTCGAGGACAAGGCGACGATTCCGTTCCTCAAGCTCAACCGTCAGGGCTCGCTGCGCTTCCGGCTCTACAAGCAGCAGGGCGAGGGCTGGCAGCCCGCGGGTGATCTGCGCGACCTGGCGAAGATCGAGATCCTCGAGTAGCCCGTCGACGCCGCGGAGCGATCGCGTATCGTCCGTGAATGTCGGACGCAGGGCCCGTCGCGTTCTCGATCCTGGTCTGGTGCGGGTTGATTTACTGGTGGATGCGCCGGCGCAAGAAGAACCGCGCGATCGTCGAGGCCAGCGCGTTCCCGGTCGCGCCGGGACAGCTGAAGGGAGATGCGTTCATGGCGCATCATCTTCCGCCGCTGCTCGAGCCTGGCGAGGAGATCGCGGCGCAGGCTTACTTCACGAGCCATGACTTCCGTCCGCCGACGATGGCTGGCAAGGGCGCCGCCGGAGCCGTCGCAGTGCTCGCCGCGGTGTCGGGTGCCAGCGGTGCAGGCGCGATGCTCGGCGCGGCGAGCCAGAAGGCAGGCTATGCGGCGCTCACCGATCGGCGTCTGGTGGTGATCCAGGCGCGGGTCGGCGCGTTCGGACCGCTGTTCGAGAACCGGGGCGTCGTGGAGATCCCACGCGGCGGCATCACGTCCGTCACGCAGCAAGGCGACCGGCTGCGGTTCGAGCTCGCCGGCGGGACGGGGTTCTCGCTGGTGACTCCGGCTGCGAAGAAGCACTTCGCGAACCAGGCGCGGTTTGCCGAGGTCGTCCTCGGTGCGTTCGCCCGTGCGGCCTGAACGTACGACTCGTCAGGCCGTGATCCAGGTGTCCTCGTTCGCGCGCTTGCCGTGCAACGTGCGCCGCAGCATCGCCTGCTTCGGAACGATGAGTCCCGCGTAGTCCTTGCTCGGCTCGATCCATCCGATCGCATCGCCCTCGAAGCCGCCATACGGCGCCGTTTTCGGCAGCTCGGTGCAGCGCGGCGTCTGGAAGTACAGCGCGTGATCGAACTTCGCGCGCTCGTGGAACGTGCCGTCGTGGACGTGCACCGTCGGGAAGAACAGCTTCCCCGACTCGCGCGTCGGAAACGTCAACGCCATCGGATGAACCGTGACCTTGCCGGGCTCGAGCTGGAACACGGCGAAGCCGTAGTCCGTGTAGTGCGGCACGGCGTCGAACAGCACCTCGGGGAGCCTGAACCGCGGATCGAGACGCGCGAAGTCCGCGCGCGTCGGCACGTACGACGCGACGAACGAGCCGACCTTGTGAACGACCAGCGTCGGTGCGCTCCGGCTCGGGAACTGGAGCCCGCCCTTTCGCGCGAGTGGCTGCTGGATCTCGAACAGCTTCGCGAGGTCCTCGAACAGCTTCGGCTCGGCGGACAGATCGACGAACGTCACCGCGTGCTCGCCGGAACCCGGCGCGACGGGCAGCGGAAGCACCATCGCCACCGGCTCGCGCGTGTCGAGGTTCATGCTGTACGCGAGCGCCTGCACGCCGGACGAGATCATCCGCGTGAAGATGTTCGTCGCCGACACGTGCACGGGCCGCTGGAACAGCCGTGCGAACAATCCCAGCGGAGTCGTCACCGAGAAGCAGCACATCGTCAGGCCACCAGTGCGCCGCGCACGTCGCGCAGGATCGAACCGAGGTCCGCGCCTTCGGTGCACAGGCCGCGCACCGCGAGCACGAGGCCTCGCCCGACACACGCCTCGGACGGCCAGTCGTAGTAGCTGTGCTTCGCCGGATCGCCCTTCGTGCGCGTGATCGCGTGGCCGCAGCACTGACCGACGTCGGAGTACCACCAGTGCGCGTTGTCCTCGCTCGGGCGAAGATCGTCGTCCCAGATCTGCAGCTGCCGCGACGGATCGTTGCCCGCGGCGACCGCCGCGGTGTGCTTGGCATCCGGCGCGTCGAGCCATGCGGCGGCGAGCGCGATTTGCGTCTCGACGGGTGCGCCATCCATCGACGGCTCCGATGCCTTGAAGCCCATGCCGTCGAGCCCGATGCCTCCGGCCTCGAGCACCTGCGGAAATCCGTGCTGCGCCGTGCGAACGAGGGCGGCGATCCCCGCCATGCGATCGCGCTTCGCGAGGTCCGTGCCCCATGCCTCGAGGCCCGCGAGCTCGGCGTTGTCCGCGTGCTCCCAGCCGGTCGCGCCGAGACCGCGCAAGTACGCGGCGAAGTCGGGCCCCGTGGCCTCGACGGCCGAGCGCAGCGCTGTGCGCCACTCTGCGCGATTGGTCAGCGACTCCCTCGCGTCGACAGCGATCGCCGCTGACTTTGCGACCGGTTGCTTCGTCGTCGCGGGCTCTTTCGAGACGAGCGTCCCGTTCGCAATCGGCTTCGCCTTCGCCACCGGCTTCGTCTTCGTCGCGGACTCTTTCGAGACGAGCGTCCCCTTCGCAACCGACTTCGCCTTCGCAATCGGCTTCGCCTTCGCAATCGGCTTCGCCTTCGCGACCGGCTTCGCCTTCGCCACCGGCTTCGTCTTCGCGAGCGGCTCCTTCTTCGTGACCGCCTTCTTCTTCGCCTTGGCTACCGGCTTCTTCGTCGCGACGGGCTTGGCTTTCGCGAGCGGCTTCTTCTTCGCCTTGGCGACCGGCCTCGTCTTCGAGACTGGCTTCTTCGCCGCGACCTGCGTCTTCTTCGCGACCGACTTCTTCTTCGACTTCGCCATCGCGCACCACACTACCGAAAATGAGATTCGCTCGTGCTTCGCGGCACCGGCGATCCGGCGACCGCTTGGCCCTGTCGGCGCACATCTCCCACACGGGACACACGGCACGACGCAAGGCTTGGCCGTGCCAGAGGGTTTCGGCATAGACCAGCCACCCGCGTGTTACGTTGGATCCTTCATGAATATCCGAGGACTGTTGTTCTCCGTCGCCGTCCTCGCCGGATGTACGAAGGCGAGCGCCGAGCAAGAGGCCCCTGCCCGTCCACCGGCCCCCGCCGTGGGACCGAGGTGGGCGACTCCGCCGCCTTCGAAGCCCGTGACTCCGGCAACGGCCCGGATCGAGCTGACCGCGGTCACGCTCGCGGATGACTGTGGCGGCACTGCGCCGGCCACCGCCCCGAAGGCGAAGTCTGCACTCAAGGCGGACTCCATGGGGGGCGGAGGCGCGGGCGCGCGCGCGCGGCGGCGCTGCGAGCAGACCTCGATGCAGCTCTCGATCACCGCCGCCGATGCGTCGCGCATCAAGGTGAAGTCGGTCGAGCTGTTCGACGACAACGGCAAGTCGCTCGGGAAGCTCGCGCCCCGCACACCGACACGGTGGTCGGTCGACGCCAGCATGTACCAGGCATGGGACGAGACGGTGCCGGCGAACAGCACGAGCAGCGTCAGTTACGTGCTCGCGCAGCCGGACTGGGATCGCATCGGCAACCGGTGGAACCGCACGTACACGCTGAAGACCGTCGTCTCGATCGGCGGCGTCGATCGCACCGCGCAGAAAGAAGTCATGCTCAGCGCGCCCACGAGCCTCCCGCCGAACGTGAAGACCTGATGCCGCGCGCGATCGGATACCTCGCGCTCGCGCTCGCGCTTGCCGGCGCCTGCACCAAGGCGACGTCGACGAAAGAGCCTCCGTCGAACGACCCCGGTGTCGGGCCTCGGCCCGTCGCCGCCGCGAAGATCTCTCTGACCTCCGTCGCGTTTGCCGACGACTGCGGTGGCCAACCTCCGGCGAACGCGCCCGCGAAGACCGCCGCCGCGGCGGAGAGCAGCGAACCAGCGCCGAAGCCGGCCCGGGCCGCGCCGGCGGCAGCGATCGCGGCGAAGGAAGCATCCCGCCGCTGCGAGCAGACGTCGATGCAGCTGTCGATCGCGGCTGCGAGTGATGTCGACGTGCGCGTGACGTCGGTCGAGGTGCTCGACGAGAGCGGCAAATCACTCGGCACGTTGGTGTCGAGCAAGCCGACGCGGTGGTCCGATGCGCAGGCGGCGTATCAGCCGTGGGATGGCAAGGTCGTCTCCGGCCAGACCGCGCTCGTCAGCTACGTGCTCTCGCAGCCGTCGTTCGTCTCGAGCTACGACGAACGCGATCGGACGTACACTGTCAAGGTGGTCACCTCGGTGGGTGGCGTCGAGCAGCCGTTGCAGACGACCGTCATGGTCGTCGCGCGTCCCGCGCCCGTTCCGACGTGATGCGGTTCGCGCCGGTCCTCGCGCTGCTCGCGATCGCGTGCGGCGATCCGAAGCCGGCGCCAGCGCCGACACCGACGCCGACACCGACGCCGACGCCGACACCGACGCCGACGGCCGCGCCGTGGACCGATGACTGGATCCTCGCGCAGGGCGCCGCGTTCCTCGCCGACACCGGCGCGCGCCGCGCCGCCCTCGAGCGCTCGCTGACGAACCCGGCGAACCTCTACTCGCGGATCCGCCTCAACGCCTACGGCTTCGGCACGCGCGGCTGGGACATGCTGCCGATCTGGAACCCGCGCTCGATGCCGATCACGGCCGCGCTGACGCCCGCGCTCGAACGCGGCGAGATGCCCGCGATCCCCGCCGACCACGCGCCGCTCTGGAACGGCGTCACGCCGACGACGATGCCGGAGTGGGTCGAGCTCGGTCGTCGCGTGTTCTTCGAGTACCCGATGCGCGCCGAGGTGTTCATGGAGTACGCCCTCGCGCAGCCGGAGCTCGCGCGAGAGGTCGGCGTCATGCGCACCCGGACGGGTGACGTACCCGGCCTCGTCGTGTTCGCGAACGTCGACGGCGAGACGCGCGTCGGCATCACCTGCGCGGTCTGCCACTCGACCGTGAAGAACGGCGAGGTCGTCATCGGCGAGGCGCGCCGCACGTTCGACTACGGCAAGCTGCGCCTGACGTTCGATCGTGCACACGGCACCGTGCGCAGTCCCGAGGAGGCGACGCGGATGGCGAGCTGGGGCCCGGGCCGCGCCGATGTCACCGAGGACGACGACCAGGATCCCGTCGCGATCCCCGATCTATGGGGCCTTCGCGAGCAGCGCTGGCTGACCCAAGCCGGAACGATCGAGCACTCCTCGCCGCTCGCGCTCGCGATCCGCCAGGAGACGCAGCTGATCGACTCCAATCACACGCTCGTGCGGCCACCGCGCGAGCTCGCGTGGGCGCTCGCGATGTACGTGTACTCGCTGACGCCGCCCCCGCGCATCGCCACGGTGCGCGACCCGCGCGGCGCAACGCTGTTCGAGCAGCAGTGCGCGCGCTGCCACACCAACGCCGCGCACGGCGGCGGCCTCGTCACGATCGCCACGATCGGCACCGATCCCGCGCTCGCGACGGGACGCGGCCGTGGCACGGGTAAGTACCGCGTTCCGTCGCTCCTCGGCGTCGCGCGCGGCGCACCGTATCTCCACCACGGCGTCGTGCCGTCGCTCGCGGAGCTGCTGTCGCCTTCGCGAACGGTGCCGGGCCATCGATTCGGCACGAGCCTCTCCGACGACGATCGCGCACGGCTGGTCGGATTTCTCGAGACGCTCTGACGACATAACTGCGAGCGGATCCGATGTCTCATCGGTCTGATAGGCTGTCTCCATGCTCGAGCGGAAACGGCCCGCCACGTATCAGGACGTGCTCGACGCACCGGAGCACAAGGTCGCCGAGCTCCTCGATGGGGAGCTGTTCCTCTCGCCGCGCCCCGGAGGACCGCACACCGCGACGGCCTCGCTGCTCGGTGCTGAGCTCATCGCCCCGTTTCGTCACGGCCGAGGCGGCCCGGGCGGTTGGATCATCCTCGACGAGCCCGAGCTTCATCTTGGCGACCAGGTGACGGTGCCTGATCTCGCGGGATGGCGCCGCACCCGGATGGCCGTCGTCCCCGACGACCATCGATTCACGATCGCGCCGGATTGGATCTGCGAGGTCGCGTCGACGTCCACCGAAAAGCTCGATCGCTACAAGAAGCTGCCGATCTACGCCGCGGCCGGAATCGGTCACGCCTGGCTGATCGCGCCGCGCCGGCAGACCCTCGAGGTCCTGCGCCTCCACGACGGCAAGTGGCTCCAGATCGCCGTGCACGCCGATGGCGAGCGGGTTCGCGCGGAGCCCTTCGAAGCGTTCGAGCTCGATCTTTCGATCTTGTGGGCCGACCTCCCGATCCGCGCGTCCGAGCCCGCCGGCACCTACGAAGAGCACCCCTGGTAGGGAGGCCGAAAATGCGAATCGCCGGTGCATCTCTGCAACCGGCGATTCGGCTATGGAGGTGCGACCTCCGTCATGCCTCGGCCTGTGCTTCAGTCCGTCGGTGCCGAGCACCAGCTTGAGCTCGTCGATCTTCTCGGCGATGTCACGCATCGTCTCGAGCTCCTTCAGGCGCATGAGGACCGGGTTCTCCGCGATCACCTTGGCGGTGTTGGCCATGTTGCGCGTTGCGGCCGCGTCCTCGCGGCGGAGGATCACGTTCGCAGCAGCCGCCTTCTCGGCCTCGATCACCTTGTTGAGCAGCGTCTTCATCTCGCCGGGGAGGATCACGTCCTTCACGCCGACGCGGTGAACACGTACGCCGAACGTCTCGGCGCGCGGAACGACCTGAGCCTCGAGGTACTTCGTGAGGTTGTCACGACCCTCGAGCAGCTCGTCGAGCGTGATGCCCGCGATGTACTCGCGGGCCGCGAGCTGAACTGCCAGGTACAGCGCCTCCTTCACGTCGGCCACCGCATGCACGGTCGTCGGCGCGTCGGCGGGCGCGTACTCCGTCATGAGCGTCAGGCGCAGCGTGACCTTGTCACGCGTCATCAGCTCCTGACCCTCGATCTTCAGCTGCTGCACACGGGTGTCGAGCACCGTCACCGCGACACGCGCCGCGGGGTGGTTCCAGAACACGTAGCGGCCCGGCTCGAGGATGCCGTCGAAGCGGCCCTGCACGTACTTGAGACCACGCTCGAACTGACGCACCTGCGCCTCGACGATCTCCGTCGCGGGGATCACGGCACGCAGCTCGTCGGTGAGCTCGGGCGCCTCGCCCGTCATCGCGTACTTCGTGATCATCACGTTCGGGTTGATCGTCCAGATGCGGTGCACACCCGGGCGCAGGAACTTCACCGGCTTGCCATCGCGGAACAGGATCGCGCGCTCCTCGATGCCGAGCTCGATCGTCGCGTACCAGGTCAGCGGGAGCATCGCGAGGACGTCCGGCTGCGCCAGGAACACGAGGTCATCGATGTTCCAGATCGCGAGCTTGTTGTGCTTGCCCCAGAACGCGTAGTGACCCGGCACGAGCACGCGCTCGGGCTTACCGTCGCGCAGCATGACCGCGCGCTGGTTCAGATCGATGTGCGCCTCGAGCAGCTCGCCCGCAGGGATGACCGCACGCAGCTCGTCCGTGAGCTCCGGCAGCGGCTCCGTCTCGGCGAACACGCGCAGCGCGACGTTCGCCTCGACCTTCCAGATGCGGTGAACACACGCGTTCAGGAACGCGACGGCGCGCTCGTCGAGCAGCACGATGCCGTACTGACCCGGCGCGAGACGAACCGTCTCGTACCAGTCGGGCGGAATCGCCGCGAGCACCGCAGCGGGTGCCGTGAACGTGAGCTCGTCCGTGTTGAAGCGGAGGACCTCGTAGCGCTTCCAGAACGTGTAGCGACCCGGGCCGAGGGCCTTGTCGGGCTTGCCATCGCGCACGAGGATCGCGCGCTCGTTCATGTGGAGGTGGAGATGCGTGAACATGACTGACTCCTTTCAGGAGGGAAAAACAAAAGGTGGCCGCCGTCGGTGACCGCCAACGCGCCATGGCTCACACGCTGGTGTGCGAACGAGCGGCTGCGCGGTGTCTCCGTCGTGCCGAGGTGCTTCGCTCAGCGATCCACACGCGTGCGATCACGGGCGTTCACCCGAGATGAGTGGACGCTGGCGAACGAACAGATGTGGTCGAATGAGCGAAGAGCTCGACGAGACGTGGTCGGTTTCCCTTCCGGGCGAACACCGACGACGACCTGCTCAGGTTTTTTGCGGTTTGCGAGACCGCTGGGATGTTGGGATGAGCAAGCCCAGTGCGTTTACAACAAACATCAGCGATTACACGGTAATATACCGACAGATAGTGCGCTAGTCAACGTTCTAGTCAACTTGCGGTCACAACGGCGCAAGGGCCACGATCACCGCATCTTCGCCGCCTGCCGACGTGCGCGCTTGCCCGCCGAAATCGGCGAACCCGGTGAAGTTGCCCGCCATGAAGTAGTGGCCGTTGCTGGCCTGTGCGACGCCATACGAAGCGTCAGACGACGAGCCTCCTGCACGCGTTCCCGTGACCGCCGTTCCGTCGGCTGCGGCGAGCTTCACGGCGAACATGTCTACATCGACCGGACACGCTTGGACGGAGGACATCGTCACAGAGCCAAACGCAACCGACCCGCAGAAGTATCCAGTAACGACAACATCGCCGGCGGGGTTGCTGCTCGATCGCGTGGCCGTGAGTTGGGACGTGGTACCGCCGAACGCCTGCGCCCATCGGTACGATCCGGCCGGAGAGTATTTGATGACCGCGAGGTTGCTCACGTTCGTGTTCACCGGCGACGCGCCGCCGAAGTTGACACTTCCGCTGAACGTCCCGGTGATGAGAATGTTGTCCATGGCGTCGGTAGAGACCTCGCCGCCCGCATCGTTGCTGCTACCTCCGAACGTTCGTCCGAACAAGTAGCTACCCGTCGCGCTCAACTTGCTGACAAAGACGTCGTAACTGGTCGCGGTCGCCGCGCCGTTACCGAGATCGATCGTCCCGTTGAAGATGCCACCGACGACCACGTTACCCGCGCCATCGATCGCGACTCCACGCGGGATGCACGTGCCGCTCCCCGTGAACGCTTTGACACGAGCGAACACGCCTGCCGTGGAGAACAATGCGACGTAGCCGCCGGTTCCCGTCGATGTGAGTGTCTGACCTGAAATGGTCATCGAGCTGCTGAACGATCCGGAGACTGCGACGGTTCCGCTTCCCACCGAAATGCCGGATGCGGCATCGATGTTCGGACCGCCGAAGCTATTCGACCAGACGTGCTGCCCTTGCGGGTCCAGCTTCACGACGAAGAGATCGGGGCTTCCAATCGGAGTACGTGTGCCGCCACCGAAGTCGATCGCGCCTGAGAACGAACCTGCCAGGTACAGGTTGTCGGAACTGTCGACCGCGATCGCGACAGCGGTGTCGAATCCCGGGCTACCGAACGTCTTGATCCAGATCGGCGAACCGTCGACCCCGGAGAGCTTGGCTACGAAGACATCCGCGCTTCCCATGCTGTTGAGCGGTGTCGTCCCGACCATGAACGAGCCCTGGAACCTTCCGGCCGCGTACACGTCCGAGCGGCTATCCACGGCGACAGCGAGCGCTCCATCGTTCTGCCCGCCGCCGAGCTGGAACGACCAGAGCGCCTCCCCTGGCGTTCCGAACAGGGCCGCAATCGTGCGGTCACGATCCATCGTGACGGCACACCCTCCGGCGCCCGAACAGCCTTCCGACCATCCAAGGAACATCCCCGACGACGGAGCAGCTCCGAGCGAGACCTGCGTTCCCGCATCGAACTTGAACGTGCATGTTCCCGTTGCGCACGCGAGGCCGGCGGGCGTCGATGTGACGGTGCCCGTCCCGCTGCCGCCAACCGCAACCGTGAGCGTGAACGTCGTGCGGGGCGGCTCGGTGTACGGCACGCACTGGCCACTCACGCCGTCACCGATGTTCTGGTCGGAGAAACGGTAGCCACCGGGGCATGCGGGGTCTGGATAGGCACACCACATGTTTGTAGTGGCCTCGACGGCAGTGCACTTGCCTCCAGCGCTCAGGTCGCAGTTCGCGTCCCCTTCACATGGGACGTCCGACTGCGGGCCGGGACATCCAGTAACAAGAGCCGTGACGAACGAGAGGAGAAGAAGGCGGCTTAGCATCGTGGCTCCGTGACGAGGTGAGATTGCACGAAGGTGAGGAAGCGAACAACGGCAATCGCGCGTGGTCTTGGATGCGATCGGCGTCACGTTTCGCGACGGACATCGGCATCGATCCGTTTCGTTCATCGGGCCGTCAGAGATCGTCGTCAGCTACAGCGCCTGCCAGCGCGGCGAGGTCATCAGGTAGCTCGGCCTCGACGCAGCGATGCCACCCGTGCGGAAGCTCGATCGTCATGGCTCGCTCGATGTTCGTTTCGCCGTCGGAGACGACCCATCCGCTGCGCTGATGGAACACTTGCAGGTAGTCGACGCGTCCCGGATAGAACATTTCGAGACCGATCTGGACTGCGTTCTTGTAGTCCTCGATCGCCTCGAACTCTTCGGTGGTCCGCTCGTCCTCGGGCTTGTCGTGCAATGCGCGCAGCTCGGAGTCCGTGTATCTCCGCTGCGGATACGGGCAAGTGATCTTGTCGCGATCACCGACAAGATAGGGGCCGACCGATGCGAGCACGAACGAAACGTCCGTGCTCTGGTGATTGAACCAGTACAGACCCGAGCGGTCATTATGGTAGACCTCGGTGACCGTTCCAATCGCTGCGCGATCACGAAGCGTGTACCTCAGCGCGACACGCCGGATCTCTTCCCCTTCCGATGTGGTCCCGAATGAGAGGCACCACGCCGCGCTCTCTGCGTTCGGCTCCGCGATCAACGCGAACACCGGCGCATCGAGAACGAAGTCCACCACACCCCGTTGCGCCACGAGGATGGCTTGAGCGAGCTGCTCGGACGAGCTGAACGCGTCACGCGGGAACAAGTAGGTCCAGACGTCGTAGCTCATCGCTCTCCCTCTCTACGCTGATCGCCGACCGAAGATCGGTCGAGGGGGGTGCCGACTCAGGCGAGGTCACCCTCAACGCAGCGGTCGAAGGTTTGAGATGAAGCTGCGGAAGTTGTCCGCGATCTTGTGAAAGTCGCGTCGGTCGTGCCACGCGACGCGAGGATTCGCGTCCGCGGGGCGAGCGTCCGTCGTGAGCTGTCCCCACACTTGCCCGCGCATCTCGCCCTCCAGCGGGATGATGATGCGCATGCCGCCGTCGTCGTAGCCCACGACCAGGAGATGAGGTGCAGGCAGGTCTTGTCGCGCCCGCGCCGCGCGGGTCAGAAGATCGGATGCCTCGTCCTCTAGGTCGTTCAAGCTCAGGAGGTGGTTGAGGATGCCGCGCTCGAACCTCCGATGTGTTTGCGGCGTCCTGCCGCCGTTGACGTCGAGGAGAAACTGCGCGTAGTCGTCCGGCAAGGTGTGCCCGAACGCTGCCTCGAACGCGCGAACATCGTCGAGCGTGACCTCGGGGCCGCGGCGCAGCATCGTGGGCCAGCTAGTCATACTTGCCGACTCCGGTCGCGTGCTTGTAGTGGGCGACGCCGCCCGTGTGCTTCACAGCGTCGTGCAGATCTGTCGGAATCAGCATCATCTTCTTCCCGCCTTCGACGTGGTGCCACGTGAATTTGTCAGGCGTCTCGTCGAGCTTGGCCGCCTTGTTCGCCGCGTCGAAGTCGGCTTTGCGGCTGCCAGTGTACTCGATGTCGACAGTCTTTCGGCCCCTGCCCAGGTCCTTCGCGAACGGCTCGAAGTCCGGGTAGCCCTCGTCGGTGAACCGGAGACCCTTGCTCCGGTACTTCGTCGGCAACTGGTCCACCGGGAACTCCTTGCCGGCGAGCGCGTGGTTCTGCGGCAGGCGTCCTGCGACGGGCTTGACCTCGGCCGCCTTCTCCATGGTGGCGGCAGCGCTCTCCCGCGCCTTGGCAGCGGCGTCCCTCGGCGTCTTCTTCAGGGCGGCCTGCGCCTCCTTCCGCATCTGCTTCGCCGCCTTCTCGGCCGCTCGGTAGAACTGGTCGACGTGCTCGTAGTAGACCTTGCGCAGGAAAGCCGCCTTCTCCTCCTTGGTCGCCTTCGCCCAGGCGGCAGCGGTTCGCCTGTCCGTTGCCATCTTCTTGGTGGCCTGCTTCGTGGCCTTGGCGGCCTCTTGACGAGCCGCGCTCGCGAGCTGGGTGCGGACCGCCGCCTCGAGCGATTCCGTGCCGGCTCTGCCGAAGCGCTTGGCGCCCTTCTTGGCGAGCTGCTCGATCGACTCCTTCGCGACCTTTTTCCCGAAGCCGGTGAAGTCGGCGTTGCTCAGGATCAGCGCGATGTCGACGAGGTGCTTGAGCGACGCGGGGACCGCGATCAGTCCGAGGCTCCCGCCGCCCTGGGTGACGCCGTCGTCGCCCTCTTTCCCTTCACCTCCGACCATCCCGCCTTCGGATCCGCTTTCCTTGCCGGCGCGAGATCCTCCGGCGGATCCGCCGGTACCGCCGTCCTCCGAGCCCTCGCCATCTCCGTCGCGTTTCGCCTGCTCACCGCCGGGGCCGGTTCCACCTAGCTCGGTGTCTTCCCCCGTGCGTCCATCCGCATCGCCCCCTGGCCGACCCTTCCCGCCTGGCTTCTTCCCGCCGTCGGTGTCCCCACTTCCAGCCGTGTCGGCGCCGTTGTGCTCGCTGTCACCGCTGGTGTCGATGCCAATCGACTCCTCGAACTCGGTGACTTCCTTCTCCGCTACGTCGTTCGAGTCTCCGGTTCCGGTCGCGCCCTCAGTTCCTCCCTCTTTGCCACCCTGCTCGCCGGTCTTCGCCGCCTCGCCCTCGGCCTTGCCGGTCTCCCCGGTCTTTGTTTCCTCATCATCGAACTTGCCGCCGGACCCCTTGCCGACGTCATCTTTGTCCAGCGTGCCGGGCGCGTGCTCGTCTTCTTTTTCGTCTTGGTCGATCGCGACATCGCGCGATGAGCGCGCGAACACCACGACGCGATCTGCGCCAAGATCCTTCGCCCACTCCTCTACGCCAGATACCTTCTTGCCCGCCTTCGCGAAACGCACGTCCTTCACGTGACGGATCTCCATCTCGGGATCGTCGGCGGTCCACGACCACGACTTGCCCGATCGCGTCCCTCGATACGTCGCGGGCAACGGACCGTCCCAGGTGCCGCTTACACTCGCCTGATCAACGAGCGCGCCGTCCTTGTACGCCATGACCTTGATGACGACGGGAACATTCGCGTCGCGTTCAGCGACCCGCGGCGGTGGAGCCGCACGCGGAGCGGCTTGCTGGGCGTTGCCCAGTCCCATCTGACTTCCACGAAGCTCAAGGCTCGCCTGAGACCCCGGCGCACCAGGCGCGGCGGGAACGGGTGCATCGCTTGCGAGCGGACTGCCGAACGTTGCCTTCTCGCGCGCCGCCGCCGCGCCTGTGTCAGCATTCTGACCCTGCGAGTCGTTGTACGCTCTGAGGCGCGCGAGGTACGGCAGGTCTGAGTTCATCAACGCCGCGTTCCGAGCCGAGATTGCGGGCGCTGCTGCGGTCCCGGTTGGTGCCGTCATGTCGGGTGTCGCTAGCCCGGCGGCCGGCCGCCCAGACTCTAGCGTTTGCTTCCCGGTCACTTCCCACGCCGGATGTTCCGACGCGGTCGCTCCAGCCGCGATGCGGGTTGCCTTCCCCGGTACTCGGAGGATGTCGTCGTCGTTCGTCATCGGACGCATCGGCGAGCCTTCCTCCCGGTATCGATGGCACTCATGACGCCGTCAGTTCCTACGACATCTTGGGGGCTAACCTTCCTCTCGGAGCGGTCACCTATCGCTGCAACCGTCATTGACGGAGCCCTCCCGAGCGAACGTGTTCATCGATCGTTGGATCTGACGGCAGCGGTCGAGGCCCAAGCCCTCGACCGGAGCACAAGCTCGCCCCGTCCACCACTGCATCATTTTGCGGCAGGTCAACCCGGCAGAAGCGATCGAGGTTTTCCTCGAGCACCTTCGCATGCGTCCGCCTCATTCGTCCTCGCCCTGCAGCTCCGCCACGCTTGCAGCTTCACCGCGCGCATCGTCAAGCACGCACAACAGCGCGCGACACGCGGCGGTGAACCGGAGTGGTGGAACGCGCGTCCTGCTGGCGAACGCGCTTGCGAGCTGTCCATCCTGTTCGAGCACGTCGAGCCCGCACGATGCCTTGCCGATGGCGACATGCTGAAGCGTCGCGCGGCCAGCGTCGGACATAGCGTCGGCCGCGTCGAGATCGCGGCGTAGCCCGTCGAGAATGCGTTTGACGTGCGCCAAGACGAACCACCGGACCGAGTTCGCACGCGGGACGTTCGGATCGGCAGGACGAGAACCTTCGATGATCGAGGCACGCGCGAGCAGGATTACGGTTCGCATCCACACGGCCTCGTACGTGAACAGCGCCTCAACCTCGGGTTGAGGCGCTGCATCGAGCGCGAGAGTCGAGGAGGACGACACCACGACACCAACAAACACGAATCCGGCGCAGCTGAGAAGGGGTTGACGTAATGCCCCCTGCAGATTCTCGAAAACTACGTCACCTGGGCGCCACGGCCGGCGACGAGTCCCGTGCGACCTGCCGAGTGACGCACTTTTTTGCGAACTGATGTCGCCATTACGTCAGTGCTTGCATCGAGCCCGGCGGGGATGGCTTGTATAGAGCGCATGAGCAAGTCGAAGGTCACCGGCGGTCCGAAGACCAAGACGCTTCCCGACGAGCAACGGGACTACATTTTCTCGGGGCCGGATCCCGTCACGTGGATCCACATCGCGGGGACCGTGCATCAGTTCGAGCTCCCTAAGGAAACGCAGACGATCACGGTCGGTTCCGCGCGCAGCTGCACCATCCACGTCCCATCCGCGTACATGTCCCGGCTGCACTGCACGCTCGAACGCGTGTACGACGGCATCCGCATTCACGATCACAGCAAGAACGGCACGGGCAAGGATGAACGAAAGGTCTCGGTGCCCACCGACCTGCGGGCCGGCCAGACGTTCAG
>JACCRC010000402.1 GCA_013813765.1 Deltaproteobacteria bacterium
GTCTCGGCCAAGGAGTTCCGTTCGCTGAACATCGCGCGCGACGAGTTTCACGGCGACTGGAACTACGTCATCAAACCGCGCGATCAGGACAACTGATCGGTCGACTCACGCATTCGCGGGCCCTAAGTCCGGCTCCGCGAGCCAGGGCCCGACGACGTCCTCGATCGTCCTCGACGCGGGCCCGCCGCGCGACAACTTCTTCCTCAAGCTCAATGCCGGCAAGGGCGTGTTCACCGGCGGGCTCGCGACCGGCACGTACACGCTGTCAGGCGCCGACCTCGACTTCAACGCGTGTGGTGCGTGCATCAACATCGTCGCGGACATCGGCATGACCGGCCCGTCGAAGTTCTACTTCGCGACCGCGGGCATGATCACGTTGACCTCGACGCAGCCGCCGGCGGGCTCGATCTCGAACGTGACGTTCGCCGAGGTCACGTCGGGCGGCGCGCTCGTGCCCATGGGCTGCACCGCGCGGATCGACTCGATGTCGTTCACTACCCCGTAGACACCGTCGGGTCGAGAACGTCCGCGACCTTGTTCCGCTTCTTCTCGGGCAACAGCTTCATCACCAGGATGAAGCCCGCGAGGATGAAGCAGATCACGTTCGGAATGATGATCGGCAGCGCGCTCTTCGCAACGCCGTAGGCGATCCACATCGCGAACGCGCAGATCTCGAGGATCCACATCGGCGTGGACAGCTCCTTGGTCTCGCGCGTCTTGATGACCTTCCACGCCTGCGGGAGGAATGCCGTCACGCTCAGCGTCGCGGCGACGTAGCCAATGATCTCGGCGCTCATGTGCCCCTCCGGAGGGTCGCCGGCGCGCGGTTCCGCGACAGTGTCGCGCGAGCGCTCTTGCCGCGGCGGCTGCAGGAAATCCTCGCATCCGTCACGTGTTCTGGCGCCGGAGCGTGCGCGGCAGCAAACGGATCATCTTCGACGACGGCGCGACAGAGCATGCTCCCTGTGGGAGCACGCCGTGTGCCAGCGAACGCTACTCGGCCTTCACGAACGAGGTGACCTTCCACGCGTCACCGCGTGGCTCGATCACGAGCTGGTACGCCCCCGGGATCGGCGCGCCCGGCGGGCACGCGACCTTCTTATCCACGGTGCCGCAACCACCGGCGATCGTGCGGCCCATCGCTTCGAGCGACTCGGGATCCGCCTGCCACATCGCCATCGCGGTGTCCGCACCGGGCGCACCGCCGAGGCTCCACACCACATCGTCCGCGAGCTGCGCGCGCAGCGCGGTGTTGTCGCGCATTGCGAGCGCGTCCTTGATCGCCGCGAGCGTCTTTGCCGCCGGCGCGGTCACGCCCTTGAACACCGTCGGATCCGTCTTCGGGAGATCCGGCTCCGTCTTCTCGATCGGTACCTCTTCCTTCGCCTTGATGGCGTACGGCTTGATCTTGCGATAGATCGCGACCTGCAGCGCCTCGATGCGACCGTCGAGCCACGGCGGTCGCGCCATCCCTTTCAGCTCGGTCGGCATCGCATTGCCGGGGTCCCACTCGGCCGCGTGACCGCTGACCTTCACGCGCCACGGCCGGCCACCGGCGACGGTGACATCGAATCGAATGAAGTAGCGCTTGTACGCGAGGCGCGTGGGCATGCCGGCGGCGGCGGCCCCTGGTGACACGCCCGCGCCCCCCTGCTGGACGCCCTGCTGCTGCGCGATGATGCGCTGGTTGCCGAGGTCGTCCTGGTTGTTCGCGTACTGCACCTGGTGCCACGCGGTCATGATCTTGCCGGACCCCGGATTGTCATCGAGGTTCGCGTACAGCTCGCGCGTTGCCTGCAGCGCGCCGCTGTACACGACGGCGAAGTCGATGTCGTAGACCGAGGACCTCGCAGCGCGGACTTCTTTCTTGTTAGTGCATCCAGCGAGCGCGACGAGCGCGATCGCGAGGCCGATCATGGGGAGAGCGAAAGTGCTATGCCGTCGCTGCATGGGAGCTCGACAGGGCAATAGCACACCGGCACGCCGGTCCGCCGCAGCAAAGATCTCGACTCTCCTCGCCGAGAAATGGCCGGATGCACACGTCGAGCTCGACCACCGGAACGCGTACGAGCTGCTCGCGGCGACGATCCTGTCCGCGCAGTCGACCGACAAGATGATCAACACGATCACGCCGGCCCTGTTCGCGAAGTATCCGGATCCGAAGGCACTCGCGGAGGCGAACCCCGCCGAGCTCGAGCCGCTGATCTTCAAGTCGGGCTTCTATCGCAACAAGGCGAAGAGCCTGATCGGGATGGCGCGCGCGGTCGTCGAGAAGCACGGCGGCGTGATCCCCGACACGATGGATGCCCTGACGTCTCTGCCGGGTGTCGCACGCAAGACGGCGAACGTCGTGCTCGGTTCAGCGCTGAAGAAGAACGTCGGTGTGGTGGTCGACACGCACGTCACGCGGCTCGCGCAGCGCCTCGGTCTGACGAAGCAAGCCGACCCCGTGAAGATCGAGCAGGAGCTGATGCAGATCCTGCCGCAGGAGCAGTGGACCGACTTTGCCCACCGCGTGATCTGGCACGGCCGCCGGGTGTGCCTCGCGAAGGCGCCGGCATGCGATAGCTGCCTGCTACTTCCTCACTGTCCAGCGGGGTCGACCATCGTGCGAGGCGCAGGCAAGCTGAAGACGATGAAGCCAAAGCCCAGCAAGCGAGCGCGCTCGTGACCCCGGTCTGCGCGGTCGCTGCGATCGTGTTCGATCCGGAAGGGCGCGTCTTGCTCGTCGAGCGCGGGAAGCCGCCCGGCGAGGGTCTGTGGTCGGTGCCCGGAGGCCGCCTCATCGGCTCCGAGACGCTCGCACAGGGCGTCGCGCGCGAGGTCCGCGAGGAGACCGGCCTCGTCGTCGAGGTCGGTCCGCTCTCCTGCGTCGTCGAGCGCATGGGCGATGACTTTCACTTCGTGATCCTCGACTACCTCGCCCGCGTTGTCGGCGGCACGCTCGCCGCTGGCAGCGATGCGCGGGCCGCGCGGTTCGTCGACGAAGCCGAGCTCGAGAGGCTGCCGCTCACCGACGGTCTCGTCGATGTGCTGACCCGCGCCCGTGCTACATACGCGGCGTGGTCCACGTCCACCTCCCGACGCTCGCCCCGCTAGGTTCGGCGCCGCTGTGCCGCGGCGAGGTGCCCGACGCGCAGTGGAACGACTGGCGCTGGCAGCTCGGTCACATGCTGACCTCGGTCGACGAGCTCGCGCGCGTGGTCGACCTGTCGCCCGCCGAGCGCGAGGGCCTCGCGGCCTCGGCGAAGCTGTTCCGCGTCGGGCTCACGCCGTACTACGCGAGCCTGATGGATCCCGCCCACGCGAGCTGTCCGATCCGCATGCAGGCGATCCCGCGTGCGCTCGAGGCAGACATCCGCGAGGAGGAGCTACGAGATCCGCTCGGCGAGGACACGCACAACCCGGCGCCGTCGATCGTCCACAAGTATCCCGACCGCGTGCTGTTCCTCGTCGTCGATCGCTGCGGCATCTACTGCCGTCACTGCAACCGCCGCCGGCTCGTCGGTGGTGACGAGCCGCCGACCACGTCCGACCTCGACGCTGGCATCGAGTACATCGCGAAGACGCCACGCATCCGCGACGTGCTGCTCTCCGGCGGCGATCCGCTGCTGCTGTCGACGCGCCGCCTCGCGCACCTCTTGCGCAAGCTGCGCGCGATCCCGCATGTCGAGACGATCCGGATCGGCACGCGGCTTCCGGTGGTGTGCCCGATGCGCATCGACGCGGAGCTCGTCGGCGCGCTGCGCGAGTTCCACCCGCTCTTCATCAACACGCACTTCAACCACATCAAGGAGCTCACGCCCGAAGCGCGCGCCGGGTGCGAGCGGCTCGTCGACGCCGGCATCCCCGTCGGCAACCAGACCGTGCTCCTGCGCGGCATCAACTCCTCGGTGCTGTCACTGCGCGCGCTGATGCGCGGCCTGCTGCGATCGCGCGTGCGGCCCTACTATCTGTTTCAAGGCGACACGGTGATCGGCACCGATCACCTGCGGACCCCGGTCGAGACCGCGATGGAGCTCTACCAGGGGCTGCGCGGGTGGATGAACTCGATGGCGGTGCCGATGCTGGTGCTCGATGCGCCCGGAGGCCACGGCAAGGTGCCGCTCGTGCCGAGCTACATCGAGTCACTCGATGCCGAGCGCGTCGTGGTTCGCACGTACCGCGGCACGCGCGTCGAGTACCCGCAGCCGCGCGAGCGCGACTGCACGGTGCCGTACGATGTGATCCAGTTCGCCGACACTCCGCCCGACGACGACCGCGAAGGCTCGGCCGAGGCACTTTGATCGCGGAGCTCGCACGCGAGCTGGGCTTCGCACGCGCGGCGATCGTCCCGATCGAGCCGCCGCGCCGCCACGATCTGTACACCTCGTGGCTCGCCGAGGGTCACGCCGGCGGCATGGCATACCTCGCAGCTCCCGAGCACACCGGCGCGCGCGCAGATCTGCGCAGCCTGCTCGACTCTGCGAAGGCCCTGATCGTCGTCGCGCTCGCGTACGACCGCCGGGATCCGATTCCACCGTCGGCGCTGCTGCGCGGGCGGATCGCTCGCTACGCGCGCGGTGAGGACTACCACCTGGTGATGCGTGATCGACTGGTCGCCCTCGCCGATCGATTGTCGGCGGTGCTCGGCCGTCCGGTCGCCTCGCGACCGTGCGTGGACTCCGCGCCCGTGCTCGAACGCGAGTGGTCCGAGCGCGGTGGCCTTGGCTTCGTCGCGAAGAACACGATGCTGATCGCGCCCGGTGCCGGCAGCTACATCGTGCTAGGCGAGCTGCTCGTCGATGCGGACCTCGCGCCAACCGCACCCGCGGAGATCGCGAAGCCACGGTGCGGAACCTGTCGCTCGTGCCTCGATGCGTGCCCGACGAACGCGTTCCGCGACGCATACATCCTCGATGCGCGGCGCTGCATCTCGTACCTGACGATCGAGCACCACGGCTCGATCCCCGTCGAGCTGCGCGCTTCGATCGGCACCTGGGTGTTCGGCTGCGATGTCTGCCAGGAGGTCTGCCCGTTCAACGCGGGCGCAGGTGAGCCGCACGATCCGCTGCTCTCACCGCGCTCGGTGGAGCACGCGCTCCCCGATCTGATCGCGCTCGCCGGAAAAGGCGCGAACCAGCTCCGTCAGTTCATGAAGCGCACCGCGCTCCGCCGCGTCCCGCGCGAGGTGCTCCTGCGCAATGTCGCGGTCGCGCTCGGCAACACCGGCTCGCCCGAGGCGATCCCGGCGCTCGAACGAATGATGACCGAGCGGTCCGAGCTGGTTCGCGAGCACGCCGCGTGGGCGCTCGATCAGATCAGCGCCGCTTCACGAAGTCATCCGACGCCACCCACTCCGACACGGCCTTGATCTGCTCCGGCTTGAGCGAGGTCCCGAGCGCGGGCATCAGCTTGTTGTCGCTGCCGAAGCGGACCTGCTTCTCCACCAGCTCCACGGTGACGCGCGCGCGGAACTCCGGGCCGGTGAGGTCGCGGACGTTCATCCGGGCGATCATCGCGGCATCCGGCTTCCCGCCCGGGCCGTGGCAGGTGGCGCACATCGTCTCGAAGATCGTTGGCCCTTCGGTGGATCCGCCGCTCGCATCCGCCTTGCAGGCGGCGAGCGCCAGGGAGAGCACCAGGACGACCTTCACCCTCGTCGTGTGCCACCTCGGGCGCCGGCGAGCAAGGAGTGTTAGTGTTCTCGCCATGCGGCGTTTCGTCCTCGCAGTGGTGTTGCTCGGAGCCTGTGGTGGCACACAGATCCCGATTCACAGCGGCTACAAGTCCGACAAGGCCAAACCCTGGAAGAAGCCGAAGGCGATCGCCCTCGACGAGAAGTCCGAGGGCAAGGCGGAGGGCGACCTCAACTACAAGGACTACAAGCGCGCGAAGTGGTTCTCGATCGATATCCCGGCCAACGGCGAGCTGAACCTTCGCCTGGAGGTCACGCCTCCCGGCGACGAGGCGAACGAGGAGTTCGACCTCGCGATGGAGGTCCTCGATCCCGGGTACCGCGTCATCAGCAAGTCCGACAAGGAGGAAGAGGACGCCGGCGAGCTGAACAAGACGCGCACGCTCTACGACCTCACTCCGGGCAAGTACCTCGTCCACCTGTACCTGCAGGGCCGGATGGACAGCGCGGACTTCGTGCTGCGCGCCGCGTACAAGCGGACCTCTGCCGCGGAGATCAAGAGCGACTTCCCGGCGAAGGTCGCGTTCACGCCGCCGCTGCCGATGGTGCCGATCACCGACGACACGCCGAAGAGCTACAAGCCGGCGACCACCGCGACGGTCAAGATCAAGAAGAACGGCCCGAGGGGACCTGCACAACCGGTCACCAAGGTCGAGAAGCCCGGTCCGGCCCCGAGCGCGAAATCGGCGCGCGTGATCGGCCTGTCCGTCAGCGGCGGCGGCACGCAGATCACGCTCGGCATCGGCACCGCGAACGAGGTCAACTCCGGCTGGAAGGGCACGATCTCGGGGGTTCCGGGCGGTTTTGTCGTCGACAGCTGCAACGAGCGCACGTGCAAGGCGACCGTCAAGGCGACGCCGGACCAGATCAAGGCGGCCGGCGGCAACGTAACGCTGACGCCGTAGGCTCTTGCACGCCCGAGCTGACTGGGTAAGACTCGAAACATGCTCGGGAAATCGGTGGGCAGCCACCGCATTGCGCTCGCCCTCGTGCTCGGGGTGGGGCTCGGCGCGGCTGCATGCGCGCACAACGTCGGCCAGGACTCCAACTCAGGCACCGACGGCAAGGTGAAGGGCGCGAAGGCGCTCGTGATGGAAAGCGGCGAGGCGAAGTCGTCGGGAATCGTCACGTACCCCGGCGGTGACCGCATCGACTGGAAGCTCATCGAGCTGCCAGAGAAGTCGAAAGGAACGCTCGACCTCAAGCTGACGTGGACGCCACCGCGCCCCGGTCTTCAGCTCGCGTTCGACGTGTTCGACGAGTGGAACTCCCCCGTCGGCGAGACGAAGGGAAAGAAGCGCGGCCGCGGTCGCTCGAAGACGATGCAGATCACGGGCGCGAAGGGGAAGTACTTCGTTCGCGTGTACGCGGTCGGTCGCGGTGACGCGGGCAAGTACAGGCTCACTGCCGAGTTCAAGGAAGCCATCGCAGGCATCCAGTTCGATCCGCTCAAGCTCGAGATTCCCGAGCCGCCGAAGCTCGCGGCCGTTCCGGAGCCCGAGGTTCCGTGCGACGAGTTCGCGTTCGATCCGAAGAACCCGGCGTGCAAGATGATCTGCCCGAAGGCCGGAGCGCCTGCCGGCTGGCCGCCTTGCAAGGACGTCTGCCCGACGCCGCCCGACATCAACATCCCGTCGTGTCAGGCGACGATGCCCTGCCCGAACCCGCCGGACCGGCGCGTGAAGTCGTGCAAGCCGTCGCAGTGGCCGAAGTGCAACCTCGCGGCGCCCGACCCGCAGAACCCGAACTGCGACAACGCGAAGGCCGATCCGGTCACGACGCGCGTGCTGAAGTACGAGGTCCAGGGTTCCGACACGATCCTCACGATCGGCGCCGGAACGAACCAGGGCATCGGCAAGGCCTGGAAGGCGACCGTGCTTCGCGGCGATTCCGATGCCGCGCTGTCGGGCGGCGAAGTCATCATCATTCGCGTCGACAAAGGCGCGACCGTCGGCAAGGTTCGTTTGACGACCGATCAGGTCAAGGCCAATGACCGAGTGAAGTTTAGCCCTCCATGAGCCACGACCCCTTCGTCGGCAAAGTCATCGATGGTCGGTACGAGATCCAGGCTCGCGTCGGCGAGGGCGGGATGGGCGTGGTCTACAAGTCGCGCCAGATCTCGATCGATCGCGTCATCGCGCTGAAGATGCTGAACGCCCAGATGGCCGCAGACCCGCAGTGGGTGCAGCGGTTCTACAACGAGGCGAAGGCGTGCTCGCGCCTGCAGCACCCGAACACGATCCGGATGTTCGACTTCGGTCAGACGTCAGACGGACGTCTGTTCATGACGATGGAGTTCCTCGACGGTGTGTCGCTCCGCGATGCTATCCAGAAGGGACCGCTCGCCCCGCAGCGCGTGGTGAAGATCCTGATCCAGTGCTGCGCGTCGCTCGCCGAGGCGCACTCGATCGGCATCATTCACCGCGACATCAAGCCCGACAACGTGTTCCTCCTGAACATGGCGGGCTCGCCCGACTTCGTGAAGCTGCTCGACTTCTCGGTCGCGAAGCTGCTCGAAGGCGATCGCATGAAGACGCAGGCCGGCGTCGTGTTCGGAACGCCGCAGTACATGTCGCCCGAGCAGGGCCGCGGTCTGCCCCTCGACGCACGCAGCGACCTCTACGCGCTCGGCATCCTCGCGTTCGAGATGTTGACAGGCAACGTGCCGTTCAACGACGAGAACCCGATGACCGTGATCCAGATGCACCTGCAGGGACAGATTCCGCCGATGCCGGACTCGGTCCCGTATTCGGTGCAGCAGATCGTGCGCCGCGCGCTCGAGAAGGATGCGGGTCGCCGCTACCAGTCCTCGGGCGAGATGATGCAGCACTGCCAGCAGGTGTTCGCCGAGCTCACGAACGGCAACGTCGCGCCGGGCGGCGGTGGTGCACCGAGGACGGTGGTTGCTCCGGGCGGGATTCCTGGCGGCATGCCACCGGGCATGGGCCAGCAGGGGCACATGCAGCAGCCGCACATGCAGCAGGGCCACATGCAGCAGCCGCATATGCAGCAACCGCCGCAGGGCATGCAGCAGCCGCCGCAGCAGCAAGGCTACTCGGCGGCGTCACCGCAGCAGAAGACGATGATGGCGCAGGTCAGTCCGTTCCAGCAGGGCGGATCTCCGCAGCAGATGGGCGGGCAGCCGTCCGGGCTCTCGCAGGGCGGGTACTCGCAGGCACCACCGAACCAGAAGACGATCGTCGCGGGGATGGCGCCGCAGATCGGCATGCCGCAAGGCGTGAACGTTCCGGGCGCACCTCCCGGCTTCCAGCCCGGCATGCCGCCGGGGATGGGGCAACCGGGCGGACAGCCACAAGGTGGCGGCGCGAACAAGACCATGATGCTGCAGCCGAGCGACGGTGTCGTGTCGGTCGCTCGCACCGGTCAGGCGCTTCAGCCTGCCGCTGGTCCCGCGACCAGCGAAGGCCCGGCCGTCCAGCAGGGGGCGAGCGCCCTGTTCTGGATCATGTCGATGATCATCGGCATCGGCCTCGGTGTGCTCGGCTACGTGATCGTGTTGCAGACGCAGTGATCGATCCATGGTGCCCGACGACGAGGACAAGAAGGTCAAGGACATGCTGGGCGAGACGAGTCTCGCCGACCTCGAGCGTTGGTTCGGCCTGCCGTCGTTCACCGAGCTCGAGGAGAAGGGCGTCGAACCACCTCGCCCCGAGGATCCCGACATCATCGCGATCCGCGAGCGCCGCGAGCGTGCGCTTGCTGCGATCGAACCGTGGTTCCTCGACGGCCTGAACACTCGCGCCGAGAAGCCCTGGACCCTGATCCGGTTCAAGCCGATCATCGACGTGAAGGTCCGGCTCGACATGGAGATGATGGACCAAAGCATGATCGACGGGCTGCGCGTGATCGCCGAGCCGCGCGAGCGCGAGCGCCCGGAGAACATCGAGGATGACCTCCGGGAGCGCACGCCGCAGGCGCTGCTCCGCGACCTGCACCGCGTCGAGTCGTTCTTCGAGAAGACCTACGAGATCTACGACGCCGAGGCCATGGAGCGGCTGGACGCTACGGCCCAGGTCGCAGAGGCCATGGCCGCCGACTGGAAGCTCCCTCCGCTGGGCGACCCGCCCTCGGTGGAGCTCACCCGGATCTTCGCCGAGGTGCGTCAAGAACGCACCCTGCCCTGGCGCGACCTGCCCAAGCGCAACCGGCTACCGAACCGGCGGGTGAGCGAGTGAGGAAGATCCGCCGCCACCCGTCCGTAGATCGGACGATGTTCCTGCGCCCCGGGGAGGTTCGCTGATGGATCAGACGCGCGCCATTCCGGTGGAGCGCTTCCTCCTGCGTGCTGTGGGCCGGACCGATGTCGGCGCCCAGCGGACGCAGAACGAGGACGCGATGTACTACGACGACTTCCTCGGCGTGTACATCGTGTGCGACGGCATGGGCGGTCACGCCTCCGGTCAGGTCGCGTCCGACATCGCGATCCGCACGATCGTGCACTCGCTGAAGACCGGGGATCCGCTGCCGGCTCCTGGGCAGGACCCGCTCGTCGCGGCGATGAAGGCCGCGAACGCGGCGGTGTTCCAGCGCTCGCTGACGGATCACGCGTGCCACGGCATGGGGACCACCGCCGTCGGAATGCGGTTCGAGGAAGGCCGCGTCCACATCTGTCACTGCGGTGACTCGCGCGCATATCTCCTTCGCCACGGTCAGCTCCAGCAGCTCACCCGCGATCACTCACTGCGCAACCTCTACCAGGACCGCCCCGATCTGATCGGTACGCTCGGCCCTGCGACGTCGAACGTGATCATCCGCGCCGTCGGTCTCGATGCGAGCGTGGAGATCGAGCACAACATGATGATCCCCGAGCACAACGACGTCTTTCTGTTGTGCTGCGACGGACTGTCGGACCTCGTCGACGACTGGATGATCCGCGAGATCATGACCTCGGGTGAATCACTCGAGGCGATCGCCGAAAATTTGATCCGCGCCGCGAACAACAACGGCGGCACCGACAACATCACGGTCACGCTGACGCAGACGTTCGTCGATCCGCTGTGGGTTCCGTCCCACAACTATCCGCAGCAGATGCACGGCTACTAGCCAAGACTGCTAGAACGTCCCGAGCACTGCGAGGCCGACCGACGATGGCGACGCACTCGGTGCGATCGCCACCGAGCGCTCGCTCTTCGGCGCGGTCATCCAAAGCACGATGCCACCGGCGAGGAGCGCGCCACCGCCGATCGCGAGCACTGTCGCGATCGTGCCGCGCGTGCGTGCCGAGTCCGCAAGGGCGTTGCCGCGATCGAGGTCCGCCCGCGTGTCGCAGATCGTTCCGCCGCACACATCCTTCGCGTCCTGCCACGTGCCGCGCGCGAGCAGCCCGAACGTGAAGCCACCCGCGATCGCCGCGCCGCCGCCGATGATGCCCACCACGCCGAGCGTCTTGCGCAGCGACCGTGGTGGCTGCTCGCGCGGAGCCGGAGGTGGTACCGGCGTGACAACGGCCTGGGCCGTCGTAGCCGGATCCGGATCGAGCGTGATCGTCACGACGGCCTGCTGCTTCTCGTCCTTCGCGGTCACCGTCCCGACCCACACGAGGTACCCCGGCGCGCGTGCCTCGATCTTCGACGTGCCGAGGTCGATCGGCATGTCCTTGTAGCTCGTCGCGCGTGCGCCGTTGACCGTGACCTCGAGGCCGGGCGGAACCGGCGTGTCGATCCGCAGCCGCGCCACACGCGCCTCGAGCTGAACGATCATGTCGCTCGCCTTCGCGCGCCTCGACGCGTTGTCATCCTTGGCGGCGAGCTCCTTCCAGATGGCGAGCGCCGAGGCGAGCTTGCCGAGCTGCTCGTCACACAGCGCGATGTTGAACTGGGTGTTCAGCTGCGGATCGAGGCGCTGACTCTCCTCGAACGCCGCGCACGCCTCGTCGTACTTGCCAACCTTCAGCGCTTCACGCCCGCGCTGGAATGCCTCGTCGGCCGCCGGCACCTGTGCCAGCCCCGTCCCGCTCGTGGCGAGCAGTACGAGCAACACGAGCGCCGGTGAGCTACGCACGTCCGGATCGTATGCGGTTCCCTGGGCTTGGACAACGACCCGCGACCAGCGGCGCCTGCATGGTACGATTTCGGGGTGCGGCAGGCGCGCATCGTCGTCGTCAGCGCGCTCGTCGCGAGTGGCTGCAGCTCGATCCTCGGGATCGATGACCTGAGCCTCCGCGACGCTGGTGGGCCACCGGACGTGGCGGTCGATGCGCCTGGCGCGTTCTGCTACGGCACGTTCGTGAAGGCGTGCTTCGACGTGGAGCCGGGGTCGCCGGTCGTGCTCTCGGGCCCTGTCGACACGACGAATGATCCGCGCTGCGTGAACATCCCGCAGGCCAGCGGCGAGCCGATCTGTGTGATGCGCGGCACGATGATCACCGTCGCCGCGACGACGACGGTGAGCGGGAGCCGTCCACTGATGCTCGTGGCAACGGAGACGCTCACCGTGTCGAGCAAGCTCGATGTCGCCAGCGCGATCACCGGCAGTCACCTCGGCCCCGGCTCCAACAGCGCGCTGTGCGCGCCGACCGTGCAAGGAACCTCCACCACCGCGATGGCCGGCGCGGGCGGCGCTCCGGGCGGCTCGTTCGCGACACCGGGCGGCGGCGGAGGTGCGGGCCACCTGACCGGTGCTGGCGCCACATCGGCGGCGAACCCGGCGCAGACCGCGACGCTGCTTCGCGGTGGGTGCCCCGGCGGCACCGGCGGGAACTCCGGGTTCGGTGGTACCGGCGGCATCGGAGGCGCCGGCGGCGGAGCGGTGTACCTC
>JACCRC010000404.1 GCA_013813765.1 Deltaproteobacteria bacterium
ACATAACACCGATTCTGCGACGTGACCTGTATCTCCGGGCTGGCCATCGCGGACCATGATCCGGTACCACACCCGACCGACGACCATGTTCGACAACCACGGGCTACCGCTGCCCGCCGTGCTCGGCCCGCGCCGAGATCAGTGCCTCGCAAAGATGAACGCCGCGAAGTGACCCGGCTGGTATGAAGTTGCTGCGCGTCCTGACCTACAACATCCAGTTCGGCCGCGGTATGGACCGCGTGATCGACCTCGACCGCATCGCCGCCGCGATCCGGCCGTTTGATCCGGATGCACTGGCACTTCAGGAAGTGGATATCCATCGCGCGCGCAGCGGCTTCTGCGACCAGGCCCAGTACCTCGCCGACAAGCTCGGCCTCGCGCTCGAGTTCAGTACCGCGATCGAGAACGGCACCGAGCGCTGTGGCAACGCCACGCTCACCAAGCTGCCGATCCTCGCGACGCGTCACGTGCGCCTGCCGCGCCGCACTCCGATCAGCGAGCCCCGGACTGCGCTGCTGACACGGTTGGCCTGGGGCGACACCGAGCTCGACCTCATCAACACGCACCTCACCGATGCGCTCGGAATGGCGGAGCGCCAGAGCCAGGTCGAGGAAGTGCTCGCCGCGGTCGGCGACCGCCGGACGATCGTGTGTGGCGACCTCAACTGCACGCCACTCTCGCGCCCGTTCCGCACCCTCGCCCGCCAGCTCAGGCCGATCGCATCGCCGCGGTCGTGGCCATCGACGCTGCCGCTGATCCCGCTCGACCACATCCTGATCGCGGGCGATCTTCGGGTCGTGCGTTCGGGTCTCTGGCGTGGACCCGGCGTACGTCGCGCGTCAGATCACGCGCCGGTGTTCGCCGAGCTGGAGCGCGGGACGGCGCCGGGCGCGGTCGCAGCGTAGCTACGGGCGCATGCCGTAGCGCGCTGTCAGCTTCGCGACCTGGTTCTCCGTGGTCCCCGCCGCGTTGCAGTAGTTGCCGCCCATGGGAATCGGCGAGCTCGTCGTCAGCTGGCACGCCTGCGTGCTCGTGCAGAGGACCGGCTCGTCGTTACCCGTGTAGCACATGCAGTTGGCCGCACTCTTCGAGCTCGCGAGGCCGTCTCCGATGCCGATGCCTGCCGTCGCCGAGTTCGCACTCTCGATCGGCATCACCTCGAGCGTCGGCATGCTCGGTACGGGACGTTCGGCGACCCACACGACATCGCGCGGATTGTTGTTCGTGCAGTCGTTGACCGCGAGCATCGCGATGCCGGATGACGACGGAACGCTGAGGCCGAGGTCCCTTGGTCCCCCGCCGAACACGACCATCTCGTAGTTCCCGCTCGCTGGCCGAGCGGTCACGAGCTCGACGTCGTACGCCAGCAGCGACTCGCGCATCGCGCACACGAGGGCCTGGATCTGCACCGCGCGGTTGCCAGCAGCAGCCTTCCACGCAGGAATCGTGGCGGTCGTCGTGGACGAGTCGACCTGAGCCGCCAGGTTCTGGGTCGCATCCGACACCGCCGCTCGCGTCAGTGTCACGCCCTCGAACGCGAGGAAGATCTTGTGCGTGCCGCCGGTCGGCGCGGTCGCGCAGTTGAAGCTTGTCGGCCCGTCAGGCGCTGCGTCGGCGGCCGCTGCGTCGATCGCCTTCGGCGCGTCGATCATTGCACCGCCCCCATCATCGCCACAGCCAGCCAATAGGCTCAGAACCATCCACCCCTGCTTCATCCCTCGACCGTCGCACGGCGGGCGCAGCGCGCGCTAGCGATGATGCTGGCCGAGCCGATTACCGAGGCGCGCGATCTCGTCGGCGGTCAAACCACTCGCCGCCTCGATCTGCACGCTCGCCGCGCGACCGGTCCCGATCTCGGCAGCGGCGATCTCGAGAATGCCGTCGGCATCCATCGTGAAGCTCACCTCGACCTTGGTGTGCCCGCGTGGTGCGGCCTTCAGATCGCCCAGCACGAACCGACCGAGCCGCCGGTTGCGCGACGCGTGCTCGTGCTCGCCTTGATAGACCTCGATCGCGACGAACGTCTGGTTGTCCTCGGTGGTCGCGAACACCTTCTTCGCGCGCGTCGGGATGCTGGTGTTTGCCGTGATCACGACGGACATCTTGTCGCCCGCGAGCCGGATCCCCATGTTGTGCGGCGTCACGTCGAGCAGCACGACCTCTTGCAGCTCGCCACCCATGATCCCGGAGTGCACCGCGGCGCCCATCGCCACGATCTCGTCGGGGTTCACGCCCTTGCTCGGAGGCTTGCCGAAGATCGCGACCGCCCGCTCCTGCACCGCCGGCATGCGGGTCATGCCCCCGACGAGCAGCACCTGATCGATATCCGCCGGCGTGCAGTGCGCGTCGGCGAGCGCCTTCTGGCACGGCGCCTCGAGCCGATCGAGCAGCGGCTTGCACGCGCGCTCGAGCTGACCGCGATCGATCTCGCGCATCAGGTGGATCGGCCCCTGCGCGCCGGCCGCGATGAACGGAAGATTCACGTCGGTCGTCATCGCCGACGAGAGCTCGATCTTCGCCCGCTCCGCCGCTTCCTTGAGGCGCTGCAGTGCGACCGAGTCGGTTCGGAGGTTCATCCCGTGCTCCGCCTGGAAGTCGTCGGCGAGCAGATCGATGATCACGCGATCGAAGTCGTCACCGCCGAGCGCGGTGTCGCCATACGTGGCGAGCACCTCGAACACGCCATTCTCGATCGCGAGGATCGAAATATCGAACGTTCCGCCGCCGAGGTCGAACACCGCGAGCCGCTGGTTGTGCTGATGGTGCACGCCGTACGCGAGCGCGGCAGCCGTTGGCTCGTTGAGGATCGCACGCACCGTGAGTCCGGCGATCGCGCCGGCGTCCTTGGTCGCCTGGCGCTGCACGTCGTCGAAGTACGCCGGAACCGTGACCACCGCCTCGGTGACGGTATCGCCCATGTAGTCCTCGGCGACGCGCTTCATCTTCGCGAGCACGTGCGCCGAGATTTCCTGCGGGGACCGCAGCGTGCCGGCGATGTCGACCCAGGCATCGCCGTTCTTCGATCCGACCACCGCGTACGGCAAGCGGCTCGCGATGTGCTGGATATCGCGCTCGCCGGCCTTGCGACCGATCAGACGCTTGGCACCGAACACCGTGCGCTGCGGGTTCGTGACCATCTGCCGCTTGCTCGCGGCGCCGACGACCACGTCACCATCCGCGTTCCACGACACCATCGACGGCGTGGTTCGGCCGCCTTCCTGGTTGTGGATGACCTGCGCCTCCCCGCCCTCGAGCACCGCTACGCACGAGTTCGTGGTGCCCAGATCGATACCGATGACGCGGCCCATCGCTCACCCGGCAGTATACCTATCTTCGGCGACTGAACAGCTCGGCGAGCGCGGTCTTGGCAAGCTGAAGATCTGGATCGAGCTGCAGCGCATCCTGCAGCTCGACGCGCGCCTCGTCGACACGCTTCTCGAGCTGCGCCTCGCGGCCCTTCGCGTAGGCAAGCAGTGCGCGGTACTTAGTCGACTGTGGTGTGCGCGCGACGAGCGTCTCGAGCGCGACCTTGGCGGCCGCGAGTTGCTGCTGCGCGATCAGATCGAGGATCGGCGCGAGCTCGCGCTCGACCGGCGGACCACCGAGCCTGGCCCCCGGCGCCGGCGCTGCGGCGGGACGCGGGAGGATCGGCGTCTGTCCAGTCGCTGGTCGTCCCGGCACGCTGCCCGGCCGCGTGGGCAGGGTCGGTACGCGTGGATCGGTCCTGATCGGCTGCGTACCCTGCGAGGGAATGGGTGCGGGCTGCGCACTTGCTGTCGCGCCGGTCGGACGGTTGTTGAGAACGGGGTTCGATGCCGTGACGGGGCGGATCGGCTGCGTGCTGCCCGGCATCGGGCCCGGTCGCGTCGGTGTGCTGGTACGCGCCACCGCGGGACCGACCGGCATCGCACCGGATTGCCGGTGCACCGGCGTCGGTCCACTGCCCGATGGCTTGAGCAAGGTTGGGCCGAGCGGGCGCAGTGCGGCGGGCTTGGGCACCGTCGACGGCCGCGCGATCGTGTCATGCGCGGCGCGAAGCGAGAGGAACACCTCGTTCGCGAGCTTCTGGATGTCGATCGCCATCCGACCGAAGCGCGCAGGGTGAAACTGCTTGGTCTTCGTCAGGAACGCATGGCGGATATCCGCCGCCGTCGCGCTGGGAATCAATCCCAGCGCCTCGTATGGATCTCGGCTCAGCAGATCCATCATGTCGAGCAGCACCTGTCGTGCTGCTGCTTCGTCGGGCCCCACCTGCATTTGATCGTATCCAGTTCCGCGGGCGGACGCCATCCCACGATCGGCGTGGCTCCTGAGCGCCGCTGTCACTTCTTCTGTTGCGGCTCCGGGAACTGCGCCTGGGGCGCAACCTGAGAATCGCCTCGCGGTTTCGAGATGTTAGGCGGCGGATTCGCCTGCTGAGGCGCGGACTTCTGCGGCGCGTTGATCGAATTCCGATCAAGCGACCCCTTCTCGTTCTGCCCCAGCTGGGCCTTCGTCAGCTCCTGCTTGGGCGGTGCCTGCTTCACGGGAACCGGCTTCTTGGACTGCGGCACCGTTTTCGTCGCGCCCTTGTCGAGCTTCTCGTCGACGTTGTTGCTCGGTGCGGTCTTCTGGATGCCGGAGTCATTCTGGTTCTGGTCGGAGATGTCCTTGCCGAAGTCCGGGCGGCCGACCGGCGCCATCGACTCGCGCACGTCGGTCGCGCCGCGATCGACGCGCACGAGCGCCTTCGCGGAATCGAGAGCCGAGGACATGACCACGCAGTGGCCGTCTTTGAAGTCGACCACCACGCGCTCGCGCCGAACGACGAGCACATCCTCCTGCGGGTCGTACTGGTACTCGAGCTTGTGCGGGATGTGACACGTGGGGTCGCCGGGCGCGCGCTGATCGACGAGCTCCTCGGTCGTGCCGAACGAGACGCCACCATCACTCGGCAACAGATCGTAGTGCCGATAGAACTGCCGCGGTCCATCGACGGCCTCGAGCTTGGACACGGCGATCTTCTCGCCGGCACGCTTGAACTCGCGCAGCTCCTTCGTCGGCAGCTGCCATACGCCCTGGAAGCCGTTGATCGGCGCGAGCTCGAACACCGGCAGCGTCGTGCCCTCGGGGGGAACCGTCAGCTTGTGCCGCGTGATCGCGTATCCCGGCTTGCGCAGCTCGAACGCGAGCTCGGTGCTCGGGTGCACGTCGAGCTGTGCCGGCGTCCGACGCACGAGGTTGCCGTCCTGATAGATCTCCGCGCCCGTTGGCTGCGAGGCGATCGAGACGCGCACCATGCCCGAGGTCGGCGGCTGGATCGCGGGCTGGTCCGACGAGCGAGGCTTGTCCTTGTCGCGAACGAGGATGACCGCGGCGATCGACAGGCCGAGCACACCGGCACCGATCGCCGCCGGCACCATCGGGAACTTCCCGGCGGGTTTCGCCGCGCGCTTGCTGCCCGAGACGTCGCGCAGCGCATCGACCATCTCGCGTGCCGTCGGGAACCGCGCGAGCGGATCCTTTGCCATCGCCTTGCTGACGACCGGATCGAACGCGGTGGTCTTGATCTTCCCGCGCGCCGACATCGCCGGCACCTTCGCGCGGAAGTGCTGCTCCATCATCTGCGGCAGCGTCGGTGCGGAGAACGGCAAGCTCCCGCTCAGCAGCTCGAACGCCATCACGCCGAGCGAGTAGCGATCGGACGCGGGTCCCGCGCCGTCGGCGCTCCATTGTTCAGGCGCCATGTAGCCGGGCGTGCCGAGCCAGGTGCCCTGCCCCGTGAGCATCGATGCGGCGGGCACGCTGTCGTCATCGGGCGAGAGCAGCTTCGCGAGGCCGAAGTCGAGCACGAAGACCTTGCCGCCGGTGCCGACCATCACGTTGTCGGGCTTGAGGTCGCGATGAATAACGCCGCGCGCGTGCGCTGCATCGAGTGCGCCCGCGATCTGCTCGAGATAGTCGAGCGCGGTGTCGACCTCGAGCGGTCCGTCGGCGAGTGCCTTGCGCAACGACTTGCCCTCGACGAGATCCATCACGAGGTACAGCCGGCCGTCGGTGAGGCGCCCGAGCGAGAAGATGTCGATCACGTTCGGGTGATCGATCTGGTTGACCGCGCGCGCCTCGCGCTTGAACCGCTCCGCGCCGTCCTTGGACGCCGCGACCTCGGGCTTCAATACCTTGATCGCGACCTTCTTGCCGATCACGGGCTGCTGGCCCGCGTAGACCTCACCCATCGCGCCGGCGCCGAGGAACCGGTCGACCAGGTACTCGCCCACGGCGGTGCCTGGCGCGAGTCGCTCCCCTACCGCTGTGTCCTGCTTCGGCGAGGACACCAGCGTGGGGCTATGCGCGAGCGGGCTGCTCTCCGCCATGGACCCTCATCGTAGCAGCGGGACACGCCCTGATCCCGGCGGTTTCTCGCTGGTTGTGGCGGAACCGCACATGAGGGCTGTGGCACCCGCGCACGCCCCGATTTCACGCTCCCCTCCCCGTAACACCTCAGGTCGGCCCGGTTCCGGTCTGGTACGCACAAGGGCAATGGCGACGACCACAAGCGGGCCGGAGGGGGACCGTCCGTCCCAGCTCGCCGAGGTCTCGCCGGAAAGGCTCGTGGAGCTGGAGCAGCGCGCGCGTGCGCTCGAGAGCGAGCTCGCGCGCCGACGGTCCGTCGAGGAACGTCTCTCGCAGTTGCTCGAGGTCACCGGCGACTTCGCGGCCGCGACCTCCCGCGAGGACCTGGCGCGCGTCGCGATCGAACGCGGAATCGCGGCGGTCGGAGCCACGTACGGCGGCATCTGGCTCCTGGACCCCAGCGGTATGCACCTCGACATGCTCGCGATCTCGTCGCTGCCCGAGGGTGACGCAGCACGCTGGAGCCGAGTCGCGGCCACCACCGATGTTCCGATCGGTCTCGTCGCGAAGACCGGCGAGCCGTTGTTCATCGAGACGCTCGATGACTATCGCGCACAGTTCCCCGAGTCCTTCGAACGCATCCAGTCGACGATCTCCCGGCCGCAGCTCGCGTACGCCATGCTGCCGCTCGTCGGCAACGGCGCCGTGCTCGGCGTGATCAGCTTGACGTACGAAGACGCGCGCCGGATCGAGCCAGGCGACCGCACGTTCCTGGCGATCCTCGCGCGGCAATGCGGGCTCGCGCTCGTACGGTTGCGGTTGCACGAGGTCGAGCGGGCTGCGCGTCACGAGGCCGAGGAGGCCACGCGCGCGCGCGAGGAGATCCTGAGCGTGGTCTCTCACGACCTCCGCAACCCACTCGGGACGATCATGATGGGAGCGAGCACGCTGCTGCAGGCGTTCGATGCGTCGGATCCGAAGCTCGGCCGCGTGCACACGGTCGCGCAGCGGATCCACCGGCAGTCCGAGCGCATGGCGCGATTGATCGAGGACCTCGTCGACTTCGCGGGGATCCAGAACGGGCAGCTCGCGATCGCGCGCACTCCGCACAAGCCCGCGGCGATCATCGCGCAGACCAACGAGCTGTTCGAGCCGCTCGCGAGCGAGCGCGGACTCGTGTTCCTGGCCGCGAGCGAGGGCGAGTTGCCATCGATCGAGTGCGACGCCGAGCGCGCGGTGCAGATCTTCGCCAGTCTGCTCACGAACGCGATCAAGGTGACGCCCCGCGGCGGTTCGATCTCGATCGGCGCGCAGCCGGTCGCGAACGACATCGTCTTTTACGTGCGCGACACCGGACCCGGCATCGCCGCCGACGAGCTACCGAGCCTGTTCGAGCGCTTCTGGCGCAGCAAGCACCCGCAGTACAAGGGCGCGGGTCTCGGGCTGTCGATCGCTCGCGGGCTCGTCGAGGCCCATGGGGGCCGGATCTGGGCCGAGAGCGAGCCCGGCGCCGGAAGCACGTTCTTCTTCTCCCTGACGCAGAACCAGAATTGATCTAGCATCCCGGACGCATGTCCGCGATAGCAGCTCGACCCGGCCCTGGCTCGACCTATACCCCGCGCCGCGAAGAGGTTCGGCGCGACGCGATGGTTGTCGAAGGCCATGCGCTGTCGGCGGTCGTGCTCGGCGGCTACGTGCTCGGACCCGCGATCGGAACTGCGCCGGTCGTGATCATCGTCGGCGGCATCACCGCCTCGCCATTTCCCTTCGGCGACTCGGCGAGCGGCGCCGAGCCGTGGTGGCCCGCGCTGAACGCGCCCGACCTGATCGATCCGGCGACCACGACGATCCTCTGCCCGTGCTGGCCCGGCAACGGCTCGACGTGGCAGGGCTTCGATGAGGGTCCGATCCCGCAGCTCTCCGCGCTCGGCCTCGCCGATCTGATCGCCGCGTGGCTCGACGGCATCGGTTGCACGACGCCCGCCACGTACCTCGGCGCCAGCCTCGGCGGGCTCGTCGGGATCGCGTTCGCCGCGCGTCACCCCGCGCGCTGCTCGCGGCTGGTCACGATCAGCGCCGGCCTGCGCCCCGATGGCTGGGGCACCGCGACGCGCCACCTGCAGCGCGAGCTCGTTCGCGATGGCCTGCGTACCGGTGACGTCGCGACCGGCATGGCGCGCGCGCGGCAGCTCGGCATGTTGACGTACCGCGGGCGCGACGAGCTCGACACGCGGTTCGGCACACTCGGGCCCGAGCTCGCGCAGCCGCCGGTCGCCGCGTATCTCGATCACCACGGGGCGCGGTTCGCGGCGAAGTTCCCGGTGCGCACGTTCCTCTTGCTGAGCGAGGCGATCGATCGCGCGCGGTTCGGCGCGGATCAGGCCGCGGTGCGCGCAGAGCTCGATCGCGTGATCGCGGAGGTGATCGTCGTCGGTGTGCCGGGAGATCTGCTGTTCCCGTTCCACCTGCAGAACGAGCTGTATCGCGAGCTGCAGGCGGTGGGCGCGTCGTGCTCGCTCTGGAAGCTCGACTCCGAGTTCGGTCACGACGCGTTCCTCGCCGATCAGGATCGGCTCGCGCTGCTCCTGCGTGATGCGGGCGTGTTCGCGCGTGCGGAGCCCAAGGGCCGGTTCGAGGGCATCGGAGCGAAGCCGATCCGCGAGATCCGGATCGGCATGATCGGCTGCGGTGTCGTCGGCGGCGGCGTGCTCGAGCTGCTCGCTCGCCAGGCGAGTGCGTGCGCCGAACGCTACGGCGTGCGGTTCCGCGTGACCCGGATCGCGGTCCGCGATGCGGCGAAGCCCCGCGGTCCGCTCGCTGCAGGAATTCCGATCACGACGCGCGCGATCGAGCTCGTCGCGGATCCCGAGGTCGACGTGATCGTCGAGGTGGCGGGCGGCCACGAGGTCGAAGGTGCGGTCACCGCCGCACTCGCCGCCGGAAAGCCGGTGGTCACCGCGAACAAGGCGCTGCTGGCGAAGAAGCTCGCCGAGCTCGGCGTGCTCGCGCAACGCACGCAGACTCCCCTCCTGTGCGAGGCGGCGGCTGCCGCGGCGATTCCGATCATCCGGCACCTCTCGCACCGCGCTGACGAGATCGACAGCCTGATGGCGATCGTCAACGGTACTTGTAATTACATCATCACGCGCATGGAACAGGACGAGCTGCCGCTCGATCGCGCGATCATCGAGGCGCAGGCGAAGGGCTTTGCCGAGGCGGATCCATCCGCGGACATCCTCGGCCTGGATGCCGCTGCGAAGCTCTCGATCCTCGCGTACCGCGCGTTCGGTGCGTGGGTGCCGCCCGATGCGCTATCGGTGCGAGGCATCGGGGAGCTGTGGCCGGCCGACTGCGATCTCGCCGAGGCGATGGGCTTCCGCATCCGGCTGATCGCGCACGCGTCGCGCGTACCTGCCGGTCTCGTCGCGGCCGTCGAGCCGCTGCTGCTTCCCGACTGGCACCTGCTCGCGTCGATCGAGGAGGAATACAACGCGGTGTATCTGCGGTGCGCAGCGTCTGGCGATCTCTCGCTGTTCGGCAAGGGGGCCGGCGCGCTGCCCACCGCGACGGCCGTGCTCGGCGATCTGATCGATCTCGCGCAGGATAACTCGGTGCAGTGGCCGGAGCCGCGCCGCGTCTCGCCCGTCGCCGCGCCACCGCGCCGTCACTACGTTCGCGTCACTGCAGAGCCGCACCCCGGCCTGCAGCGCAAGATCGACAGCCTGCTGCGCCGCGGTGGCCTCAGCGTGCAGAACCACGCGGTGCGCGGCGAGCCGCTCGTCACGCACCACGGCTTCGTCGTGTCCGCGAGTGACGACGCGCAGATCATCAGCGTCATCGATCAGCTGCGCGAGCTCGGGCGCGTCGAGCAGACGCTGTGGCTCGGGATCGCGGAGTGACGTCGTACCTCGATCCCACCGGCTGCCCGGCGGAGCGCCCTCCCCTCGCGCAGATGGCGGCGCCCACGCGTGAGCTGCACGAGGCTCTCGATGCGCACGCGCGCGCCGGCGGCACCGCATGGCTCCACCCGACCGATCGAACGATCCAGCGCGATCTACTCGGCTCGCCGAACGTCGTGTCGTGGCAGGAAGCGAAGGCCGCATTCCTGATCGCCGGCGACGGTGCGTGGTCGGAGCTTCCGCACCTCTACGGACGCTACGGTACGCCCGGGAGCTCCGAGCTGATCGCCGCCCTTCGCACGCTCGAGAGCGCGCGCTGCGCGGTCGTCACCGATTGCGGGATGCAGGCGATCGCGCTCGTCGCCGACGCGCTGATGATCCCGGGCAGCCACGCCGTCGTGATGCGGCAGATCTACAACAAGGCGAAGACCTACTTCGACTGGGTCGCGCGCCGGGTCGGCGGATCGATCACGACCGTCGACGATGGTGATCCGGAGGCCGTCGCCGTCTCGATGCGCCCCAATACTCGCTTCGTGTTCGCCGAGACGTTCACGAATCCCTTGATGCGCGCGCAGGACATCCGCGCACTCCGCGCTGCCTGCGGCCGCGCTCACCTCGTGGTCGACACGACGATCGCGACGCCATGGGCGTTCTCGCCACCCGCGCTCGCGCAGGGCGCGACGATCGTGGTCGGGTCGCTGACCAAGGCGCTCGGCGGCCGAGACACCGCGCTCGGCGGCTACATCGCGACCGACGATGCCGAGCTCGGCAATCAGCTCATGGACCTGCTCGCGATGCGCGGCGGCATCCTCGACGACGCGCGCGCGCGCGCGATCGCGGCCCAGCTGCCCGCCGCCTCCGACGCCCACGCCCGGCGATGCACCTCTGCGACGCGCATCGCAGCGTTCCTCGCGAAGCACCCACGTGTCGAGACCGTGTTCCACCCGTCCCTGCCCGACCATCCCGACGCCGCCGTGATCGCCCGCGACTACCGGCGGCTCGGCTCGATCGTCTCGTTCCGCGCGTCCGGCCTCGACGAGCTCGGCCACCGCCACCTCGCCGACGTGCTCGTCTCGACGATCGTGCCGCGCTACGCGCTGTCCTTCGACGGGCTGCCGACGAAGGTGAACCACCACAAGACCGTCTCCGAGTACTTCACGCCCTCCGATCAGGTGGCGCGCTCCGGCATCGATCGGCTGATCCGCCTCGGCGTCGGCATCGAGGACCCCGACGACGTCATCGCCTGCCTGAACTGGGCGCTCCACCACGCCGCGAACGTGAGCACCGAGGATCTCGATCGCTGGCGTGAAGAACGAGCTCGCACGCTCGGCCTCGCGTAATTGGGGTCGGACCCCTTTTTTGCACTTCGTGCGCAACAATGGGGTCGGACCCCCTTTTTGCACAACGCGTCCGGTGGTCGGACACGCGAATTCAGGGCGACAGGCGCGCGATCGAGGACGTCGCGGATTCGGCGCGCGGTGACTTCGGAAATCGGGTCACGAACGCGCGGAACCTGGAGAGCGCGTCCGCGTTGTTGCCCATGCGCTCGGCGGCGATCGCGGCCCAGTACGCGGCGTCCTCGGCGATGACGTCGTCGGTCGCCTGATCGAACGCGCCGAGCGCGCCGGCATTGTCGCCAGAGCGCAGCAGCTCCCAGCCGGTGCGGAACGCTGCGAGCGAGTCCTCGCGCGCACCGTTCCGATCCCAGATCGTGCCCTGCTCGACGGTCACCTTCTTGCCGCCCACCGTGACCTCGGCGGAACCGGCGAACACGTGGACCTGCGCGATCACGCCGCGCTTCGCGATCACCTTCACGCGCGCGCTGCGCACGCTCACGGCGGTGTCGCCATGCGTGACCGACGCGGCCTTCGTACCGACCGTGTCGACGGTGACCTCGCCCTGCGAGAGCTTCACGGTGTCGCCGACGCGCGCGAACGTGCCGGCACCGGCGACCTTTGCGGGCTTCGGGGCTTCGATGACCGCTGCGGGCGCGGGCTCTGGCGGCGCAGGAGGGTCTTCCACGACCGGTGGCGACAGTGGCGTCACCGTTGGGCGCGGGGGCGGCGCCGTCGGTACGGCGATCGGCGCGGGCTTCTCGGCCGAACCGCCCGGCAGGTACGCGATCGCAGCGATGACCGCGGCGATGGCCATCGCGCCCGCGAAGACCGGCAACAGGCGCGAACGCCGCTTCGAGGGAGCGGCATCCGCCTGCGCCATCACCTCGGCGGCGAGCGATTCGCGGTGCGCGCGGGATAGTGCGGGCGGCGGCAGCGCGCCGAGCATGGAGCGAGTCTCCTGCTGCGAAGCGAGCAGCGACGCGCACTCCGAGCATGTGGCGGCGTGCGCGATGACGTCGTCGGTTCCCTCGGCGATCAGCTCCGGCGCCGGGCACTTCACGACGCACCTCCGATCACCGCGCGGAGCTTCTGCCGCGCCTCGAACACGCGACGCCACAGTGTGCCGGGCGGGATGCCGAGCGCGGCGGCGGCGTCGATGCCCTTCTCGCCTTCCAGATCGATCAGCACGAGCGCCGCGCGCAGATCGTGCGGCAACGCGGCGATCGCATCGGGCAGCTTCGCCGCGAGCATCGGGTCGGCAGTGCCGGTGACGGGCGGAAGCTGCGCGACGGCCTCGAGCGCGCGCTTGCGCCGGATCTCGGTGCGCGCGTAGAGCTTCACCTGATTGCTCGCGATGCCGTACAACCAGCCACGCACGTTGCCACCGCGGAACTGCTCGGCCGCGCGGTACGCGCCGAGGAACGTCAGCTGCACGAGATCATCGACGGAAGCCGGATCGCTTCCCCGCATCCGGCGCACGAACCGATACACGGCATCGACGTAGCGCTCGAACAGCAGCGAGCGCGCCGCGCGATCGCCGGTCGCGCAGGCCGCGACGAGGCCTTCGTCGGTGAGATCCTCGACGCGCGCCTCGGGATGGAGGCGGATCAGCTTTCCGCGTTCGGACTTCACAGCTCGTACCGCAGACCTCCGAAGAACATCAGCTGCGGCGTCTCGCGCGCGATCTTGGTGTCGGGGTTCGTAGTCGCGAACCTCGCCTGCGTGAACGTCACGGCGGGGCCAACCGCAATTCCCCAGCTGCGGAACAGCCGGCGCGTCACGAGCGCCGAGAGCTCGGCGAACGGGATCATGCCCTCGATCTGATACTCCTCCCAGGCGCCCGACGCACTCGACGAGTACATCGTGCCGAACGCCTTGCCGTCGGTCCACGTCAGCCCGAGGGCGGCGGCACCGCGCAGCTCCCAGCGTCCATAGCGCCACGTGCGCGAGAGCGTGCCGGCGAGCGTCATCTCGTCGAGCGCCACGCCGCCGTACTCCCACCCTGGGCCGGGCGTCTCGTCCGCGTGGTACTCGCCGTAGTCGAAGAGCCCACCGATCTTGAAGCCACCGAGGGTGGTCAGCTCCATGTCGGCGCGAAACCCGCCGCTCTCGTTGTCGGCCGCGATCACCACGCCGAGCGACATCCACTTGCCGGGCACGTGCGGCCTGCGCAGCACAGGTGCAGTCGCGAGGACGCCGGCCACGCCCGGCGCACCGACGCGCAGCGGATCGACGATCACGGTCAGCGGCGCACTCGGTGGCGGCAATGGCGCCAGTGCCGGGGGTGCCGCGGGCGCGCGCTGCGGAGCGCCGGTCCAGTCATCTGCGACCCAGCTCGCCACGAGCACACCAGCGCTCTGCGCGTCGGGCACGAGCCGCTCGTGGAGCCGCCCGTCGGGACGCTGCGCCATCAGGTAGTAGCCGCCTTCGGTGGGCACGACGCGCAGCTCGATCGCGCCCGAGCACCTCGGCTCCGCGCGCAGCCACTGCTCGATGACGTAGCGCACGTCATCCGGAGCGCGAACGAACGTCACGCTACACGGCTCCACGCGTGGAGGCTCGGGACGGATCACCGGCTGAGCGGCGACGGGGACAGCAGCGAGGACAGCGGTGACGGCGAGCAGGCGCATGCGGCTCCTGACATAAGATTTGCCGACCGGCGGTGGCGTTGCGCACCGCAACGTTACCGCACCGCAACCGCCGGTCAGCGAGTGATTACTCCCTGGTTGCCGCAACGCGGGTTTTCATCGGTCCGCGATGCGGTTTTTCGGCGGATCGCGCCGGGGGTTCCAGACCCCGTTGACCCGCACGAGCACGGTGCTCTCCTGGAGCCCCTCGTCCTGGCGGTGCCGCACCGCGAGCTCGATCGATCCGTACTTCAGCGCCTGGTAGCGCACGCCCCAGCCGGCGACCCACTCGAGCTTGACGTGATCGAGCTCGAGCTTCGGGATCCACATCACATCGCCGAGGACCGACGTCTTTGGATACGGCACCGGCGTCCACTCGAACCCGGCGAGCGGGCGCACCGTCGGCCCGAGGGAGACCTGCCGAAATCCACCGTCGGTGACGGACCCTCCGATGTGAAGTCTCACCGGCCCGAGGACCCGGCTGCCGACGAGGTACGCATCCGTGACGCGCGCCCCGCCGAACTTGTGACCTCGCGCTGCGAACGTGTTGCGAAGCCCGACCACCACCGCGGGCATCCCGGGGAACCAGGCATCCTGCCGCGCACCGAGTCGGAAGGCAGCGCGGCCGAGCCACAGGGCATCGCCCTTGAGATCGCCGTCGCACGCCGTGCATCCACGCACGTCGGTGTCGGTGCCGAATTCGATGCTCGCGAGCCCGAGGCCGTAGGCCAGCAGCACGCTGCCATCGCCGCGGCGATCGACGCCGGCCGTTCCGACCAACGTGCCCTGCTCCGGCAACCACGCGGTGGGCGCCGTGAGGACGCGCCCGATGACCGGGTCGGCCGTCGCGGCCCGGGCGGTGCCGAGTACGACGAGCAGGATGAGCGCGAGACGGTTCATCGATTACTTCAGGCTATCGACCGCACGACGAAGAGCCCACGACGTGAACGTCACCTGTCCAAAGATCTGCGCGTCGAGCAGATTCGCCGACGCGATGTCGGGCACTCGAACACCGGACTCGAGATTCATGAAGTCAGCGACCGCATACCGAACACCCCACGACAGCGTCGGGCGCAGCCGGATCTTGTCCTTGTCCTCGCTGCAGTAGTAACAGAACTCCGGCGACCACCCGAGATCGACGAGGATCTGCGAGCGCGGCAGCGGCCGCACCTCGATGCCGCCGAACACCTTGATCTGATCCTTGAAGTCGCCGTCGTGGAGCGTCATCTCGCGGCGACTCTCCGGATCACCGTCGATCGCGCCGGCGAGCGAGGCATCCCAGAACGCACCACCGAGGTGGATCGCGGTGTTCTTTCCGAGATGCTTGCTCGCGACGAGTGTGAGCTCGGCGATCCGCGTCCGGAAGTTGTCGTGGTTTCGCTCGAACGACTTGCGGAACCCGAGCGTGATGCCGGGCTGGTGCTCGAACAACCGGTCCTCCGACACACCGAGCCGGAACGACGCGGTGACGTACGGCTGGATCCGATCGACCTGCTTGTCCTGCAGCGTCATCTTCTCGCGGACCGCATCGGTCGTCGCCAGCCCGAACTCGGCGACGTCACCGAGGCCCACGCGCCAGTCGCTCGTCACACCACCGCCGGTGTCGATCGACGTGCGCGAGTAGATCACCGCCGCAGGCAGCAACCAGCCGGTCGGCGTGGTCAGCACCTCGGGCATGTTGATCGGCCCTCGCGGTGTGACGGAGTGCCTCGGCGTGTCGACCGCCGGTTGATTCGCATATGGATCCGCCGGCTGGTCGGGTCCGGTCGGCGGGTTGCCGGTGAGCGGTTGATCGCCGGTCGCCGCATCGCTGCCGATCTGCGCGCCGCTTCCGGTCGCAGAACCGCCGTCGCCCCCTCCACCGTCGCCGGGTAACGGCGGCGGCTGCGCGCGAGCAATGGCGGCGCTGATGAGCACCGTCGTGAGAACGAGACCACAGACTTTCTTCATGACAGGTCCTTCCGCGCGCCCGCGCGCTAATCGCAAAACACCCCGGTGGCGCGGCAGGCCAGCGCGCCCCAGGGCACGAACACCTCGGCACCTAGCCGGATGTCCCATTGCACGACCGCGTCCGGTCCACTGACCGGAGCAGCATTCGCAACTTCGAGCTGATACCCGATGCTGCCGTCGATGATGATCGACGGAATGATCGCCCACCGCATCCCGAGCCGACCGAGCAGGCCGTAGTCGATCGTCGGCTGCGTGTCGGTGCCCGGCATCCAGTTGAACTGCGGCGCGAGCGCGATCTCTCCGACGATGCGCGCCGTCTTGTTCATGCGGATGTCGTAGCCAGCGGTCGGCAGGTACAGCGTCTTCTTCACCGCCGGCACATCGCGATCACCGGTGAGCTCGATCTTCGCGCTCGAGATCCGCGTGCCGCCGTGCAGCGTCAGCCAGTCGAATGCGCTGAACCGCCAGCGGCCGACGATGTAGAGATCCGTGACCGTCTCGATCACGTCGGTCGGGCCGAACACTTCGGTGCGCGGCACGCCGAGCCGGAACGCGACACCGAACACCGGAACGTTCGGATACTCGGGGATCGGAATCTTCACCTGCACGCCGACGCCCGGCACCGGCGCGTTGACGCCACCGATGCTGATCGCCGCGCTGTGGCGGTACTCGAGCTGCGCGAGATCGCCGAAGCCGACGGCGAGCACACCGGCGGACGTGAGCAGTCCCGTCTGCTGGAGCAGACTCCCCTCTCCCGAGATGCTGAGCATGTATGCGCCGAGCACGTCGGCGGTCGGCATCGCGAACAGGCGCGAGGTCTGAAACGGACCGCGCATGATCTGCGTGACGGTGCTGTCCTTCTTGCGCGGTGGGCCCGCGGCGTCCTCGACGGGGTCCGCCACGGCGACGCGCGACAACGTCAGCGCCGAGAGCAGGATTGCCAGTGGTCGGACCATTTGCTGCACTGGTTGTGGCCTCGAACCACGTGAAGTGGCCACGTGGGTGCCGTGAGATCCGCGTGATCGCCGAACGCTGCCGCACGCCGTCCGGCAAGACCTGGCGCAGGCAGGCTAGACGCGAAGGAGTTAGATCGGCGTGAACAGGCACGCGACCTGGCAGATCCGGTTACCGTGGGCTTCGTGGCCGAGGCGGAACGCAGTAGCAGACTCAAGGCGCTGACCAAGCAGCGCCTGTGGGGCACCGCGTCCACCGACGAGGAAGCGCGCGAGCAGCTGCAAAACAGGCTGAACGTCTACTCGCGGATCATGTTCTGGGCGTTCGTCGCGCTGATCGTGTTCCTGACGCTGACGTACCGCTTCGTCCTCGACAAGACGCCCGCGCTCTGGACCTACGTGTTCGCCGGCTCGACGGTGCTGCTCGCGGTGATGGCGTTCATCTGGCGCGCGGTGCTCGTGCGCCGCAAGGTCACCGTCGAGGGACTGTTCGCGATCGACCTGGCGTATGCGATCACGATCGGCCTCGCGTTCGGCGCAGCGGCGGCGGCGCAGTACGACTTCCCGCCGGCGTCGTACACGTCGCTGATCTTCGCGGGCCTGAATGTCTTCATGCGCGCGCTCGTCGTGCCGAGCAGCCCGCGGCGCACCGCGGTGATCTCGACGGTGACGTTCCTCCCCGTGGTCGGCGCGGGCCTGTTCCTCGGCCTCATCGGCCGCAACGATCCCCACTTACCGGCGGTAGCGGTCGTCGTCGGAGGAGCGCTGCTCGCCGCGATCTCGATCATCATCGCCTCGACGGGATCCGAGATCATCTACAGCCTGCGCCAGGAGGCGCACCATGCGATGCAGCTCGGCCAGTACACCACCGGCGAGCGCATCGGCTCCGGCGGGATGGGGCAGGTCTTCAAGGCGCAGCACCGCCTCCTGCGCCGGCCGTGCGCGGTGAAGCTGATCCGTCCCGACCTCGGCGCGGAGAACCTCGATCGCTTCGAGCGCGAGGTCCAGGAGATGAGCCAGCTCACGCACCCGAACACCGTCGCCGTCTACGACTACGGCCGTGGCTCGGGGGGCGTCTTCTACTACGCGATGGAGTACCTTGACGGTATCGACCTCGAGCAGCTCGTGAAGCGTCGCGGCAAGCTGCCCGCGGGCCGCGTGATCCCGATCCTGGTTCAAGTCTGCGGCGCGCTGCAGGAGGCGCACGATCGCAAGCTGATCCACCGCGACATCAAGCCGGCGAACATCATCCTCTGCGAACGCGGCGGCGTGCCCGACGTCGCGAAGGTCGTCGACTTCGGACTGGTCAAAGACTTCACGCACACGACCGGACAATCGACCCAGGTCGTGCTCGGCACCGTCGGCTACATGGCACCGGAGCAGCTCACCGAGCCGGATCGCGTCGGTCCGCCGTCGGATATCTACGCGCTCGGCTGCGTCGGCTACTTCTTGCTCACCGGACGGAAGGTCTTCGAGGGCAAGACCGACGTCGACATCTGCATGCAGCACATCACGAAGCCGCCCGATCGACCGAGCGAGAGCGGAACGGCCCACATCCCGAAGGCGCTCGAGGACGCGATCCTGCGCTGCCTCGAGAAGACGCCCAGCGCGCGCTTCACATCGGCCAGCGACCTCGCCGAGGCGCTCGAGGCGATTCCGCGGGAGAGGGATTGGTCGCGCGCCGAGGCGACGCAGTGGTGGGCCGAGTTCAAGTCGCAGCCCAAAGATCAGGACATCACGGAGCAGAAGACGATGACCGTGCGCGTGGACCTCGACCGCCGATCTACCTCCGCACCGCTTCGCGGTGCTGCGCGGCCCGGCGAGCCGGGCCTTGCCGGCGTGAGGAAGACGTGAACGCAGGTGCCAGGGAGCGGGTTCGGTCCTATCTCTTCCTCTAGAGCCCGTGACCGCCGAACCGATCAACAAGCTCTGGCTGGCCGCGCGGCTGCTCGCGCTCGTCGTAGTTGGCGCTGTCGCGATGCTGTTCTTCACGTCATGGATCGTCGCCGTGATCGTCGGTGGCTTGACGATCGCTGCGGTCGCTGTCGATGCGTGGGTGCTATCCCGCGGCGAGGCCGAGCGCGTCGCGGTCGATCCGTCGAGCGACTCGGCGCCGTCGCGGCCGCTCCTGATCGACCTCAGCCGCCGGCGCTGACCGACGACACCAGGTAGTAGCCGCGCCCCGGCGCGACCGCGAGCAGGCCGTCGACACCGATCTCGCCGAGCGCACCGCGAAGACGCCGCACCACCTGTCGCACGTTCTCCTCGTTCGCGTACTTCGACTGGAACGGGAGATCGCGCGCGAGCTGCTTCGTCGCCACGCAGCCGCGCACGGCGGAAGGCGAGCTCCCCTCCTCGACAGCCTTCGCACACAGCGCACGGAGCAACTGGAACTCGAGCACCGGGAGACTCTTCTCCTTCCACGCTTCGGTGCCGGCGGCGCGACTGAGCAGCGAGCCGCCGGTCGTCTGATCGCTCGAGCCCACGAGGCACAGCTCGGTGGTGGCGTGCGCCGTGATGAAGCGGACCATGCCGCCGGCGATGCTGCCGGTGGCGAGCGATGGTGCCGTGATCGGTTCGTGCGCCACCTCGGAGAGGAACCACAACGCGACATCGCCGACCTTGACGATCGCGCGCGGCGGCAGCGTGACGCGGCCCTGCACGCGGGTTCCGTCGACGAACGTCCCGTTGCGACTACCGAGGTCGCGGACGTTCCATCCTCCGTCGGTCTGCTCGATGCGCGCATGCTCGCGGGACACCGAGGCCGCGAGCACGACGAGCTGACCCTCGTGATTGCGACCGATCGTGGTCTTCGCGGCGATCGGGTGCGGCACGCCGAAGCCATCGACCATCCAGCCGTCGGCATCGGTGGGTTCGACCGTGGACCGCAGGTGGTCTGCGATCAGACCGTCGCACGGACCCACGTCCTGCGCGCATGCCTTGCACAGCACGCCAATCTCCGTCCCCGCACCACAGCAGAGGCAACCCATCCAGCCACCATCGAACCACCTCGGGGGGCAGATGACAAGGCCCCACCTGGTCAGGCCCGGTGGATCGGCGAGTTGACAGGATCCGTCGCGACGACGTAGCCAGGGATATGAGGCGGGTCTTGATCCTGTTCGCACACCCCGTGCTCGAGCGTTCGCGGGTGAACCGGCGACTCATGGAGGCGGTGAACGATCTGGATGGCGTGACCATCCAGGATCTCTACGAGGCATATCCCACGCTCTCGATCGACGTCGCGCGCGAGCAACAGCTCCTCGTGGAGCACGACGTGATCGTGTTCCAGCATCCGTTCTACTGGTACTCGTGCCCCGCGATCCTGAAGGAGTGGCAGGACCTCGTGCTCGAGCACGGATGGGCATACGGCAAGGGCGGCACGCAGCTGCGCGGCAAGACCACGCTGAACGCGGTGACGACCGGCGGTCCGGAGGTGGCGTACCAGAAGGGCGGCTACAACCGATTCACGGTGCGCGAGCTGCTCACGCCGTGGGACCAGACCGCCCACCTGTGCGGCATGAAGTTCCTCGCTCCGTTCGCGGTGCACTCGGCTCTCAAGATCTCCAGCGACGCGGACATCGCCACCGCGCGGATTGCGTACCGCACGCTGATCGAGGCGCTGCGCGACGACCGGATCGATCTAGATCGCGCGGCGGCGGCTGAGAACCTCGCTAGCGAGCTCGAGCACGTGCTCGGCCCCCGGGAGGTCGCATGACCGATTCGGTCCTGTTCCAGGCGTTCGTCTACCTCGCAGCCGCCGTGATCTTCGTGCCGATCGCGAAGCGGCTCGGGCTCGGCGCGGTCCTCGGGTACCTGATCGCCGGTGTCATCGTCGGACCGTACGTCGCCGGCTTCGTCGGCACCGAAGGCCACCACGTCATGCACTTCGCCGAGTTCGGCGTCGTGATGATGCTGTTCATCGTCGGGCTCGAGCTCCGCCCTGCCCTCTTGTGGGAGCTGCGCAAGCCGATCCTCGGACTCGGTGGGATGCAGGTCGCGCTGACCGCCGTGCTGGTCGGCGGCGCCGCGATGGCGTTCGGCGTGGGATGGAAGCCGGCGCTTGCCGTGGGCCTCACCTTCGCATGCTCGTCGACGGCAATCGTGCTGTCGACGCTCGCGGAGCGCGGCCTGCTCAAGACCTCCGGCGGCCAGTCGGCGTTCAGCGTGCTGCTGATGCAGGACATTGCGGTGATCCCCACGCTCGCGCTGTTCCCGGTGCTCGGCATCGCCGCGGCGACGCAGATCACCGAGATTACCGATGTAACCTCCGAGGCCGGTCGGCCCGCGTGGCTCTCGGGACTGTTCGTGCTCGGCGCGGTCGTCGCGGTGATCGCGAGCGGCCGGCTCGTCGTGCGCCCCCTGTTCCGGTTCCTCGCCGGCGCGCGCCTGCGCGAGTCCTTCACGGCGGCGGCGTTGATGATCGTGATCGGCATCGCACTGCTGATGCAATCCGTCGGTCTCTCACCTGCGCTCGGCACGTTCCTCGCGGGCGTCGCGCTCGCAGACAGCGAGTATCGCCACGAGCTCGAGACCGACATCGATCCATTCAAGGGTCTCTTGCTCGGCCTGTTCTTCATCTCGGTCGGTGCGCAGATCGACTTCGGCTTGATCGCGGGGGATCCGCTCGGCATCGCCGGGATCGTGCTCGGCACGATGACGCTCAAGCTGATCGCGCTGTACGTGCTCGGCCGCATCTTCAAGCTCGATCGCCCGTCGCGCTGGCTCCTCGCATTCTCGCTCGCGCAGATCGGCGAGTTCGCGTTCGTGCTGCTGTCGTTCGGCGTGCAGCAGCGCGTGTTCTCCGAGGCGTTCGCGAGCCCGCTCGTTGCGGCGGTCGCGATCTCGATGGTGCTGACGCCGCCGATGTTCATCATCCTCGAGCGCTACGTGCTGCCGCGCGTGACCGAAAAGGGCGAGCAGCGGCCACACGACAAGGTCCACGACGATCACGACGCACCGGTCGTGATCGCGGGCTACGGACGGTTCGGCCAGATGGTCGGCCGCATCCTGCGGGCGAACAAGATCCCGGTCACCATCCTCGACCTCGATCCGGAAATGGTCGACATCGTGACCCGCCTCGGCATCAAGGTTTACTACGGCGACGCATCGCGCATGGATCTCCTCGAGGCCGCCGGCATGGGGCACGCGCGCTTGTTCGTGCTGGCCGTCGACGACAAGGAGCAAGCGACCGCGATCGCCGAGAACGTGCGCCACCACTTCCCGAAGGTGCCGATCATCGCGCGCGCCCGCGATCGCCAGCACTACTGGGATCTGCGACGCCTCGGGATCAAGAAGGTGTTCCGCGAGACGTTCTCGTCGGCGTACGAGAGCGCCATCGAGGCGCTGATCCAGCTCGGCTATCGCGCGAACACCGCGCACCGCCTGGCGCGAAGGTGGCGAGACCACGAGGAGAAGGTCCTCGAGGAGCTCGGCGAGCTGTGGGGCAAGGATCGCGATGGCTACGTCAGCCGCGTCAAGGCAGGCTTCGACGAGGCCGAGCGCCTGATGCGCGACGAGGATCCGACGGTGTACGAGGATCGCGACGGCAGCTGGGACAACGAGTCGCTGCGCGCTGATCGCCAGGTCGATGCACAGAGCACCGAGACGACCACGTCCTAGAACAGCACGCTGGCCATCAGGTTCACGCGGTTCGCGATGCCCGGCGACGTGCCGCGGTATAGCGTCTTCCAGTAGAGGTACTCGACGCCAACGAGCAGCGTCGACTTCGGCTTGTAGCGAAGCGCCGAGAACACGGTGCCGTTACCCGACCGCTCGCCGGGCATGATGTCGTCCTGCTGCGCAAAGTCTCCGGAGCCGCCGACCGCGAAGACGTGGCGCTTGGTCGGGGCGAACGCGAGCTCGAGCCAGCCGCCGACGGAGTGCACGCGGCGGCCGGTCATCGGGTTGATGCCCTGCCCCACGGCACCGCCGATGTCCGACGCGTTCGTGCCGCCGTAGAGCTCGGCGCTCCACATCACGAACGGAGCGGGCACCTGGAGGTGCACACCGATCGAGCGCGATGGATGGCGCGTGCCATCGGCGAGCTCCTCGCGCGCGACGTGCCCCCACAGACCGAGGAGGATCGGACGGCCCGATCGCGGCAGCGGCTGACGCAGCTCGATCATGCCCTGCAGCATCGGCGTGCCGGCGGCCATGCCGTCGACCTGGCCATCGCCGTCGAGGTCGCGCTGATCCAGCGTGCCGGTCGCAGCGGCCGCGACAGCGATGCGCACGTTGTCCATCGGCAGTGCGGAGAGCCGGACCTGCGGGCGCCGATCACCCGTGTTTCCGGCGAACAGGAGCTGGGTGTCGTTCTGGACGCTCGGGTGGAGCGGTGAGATCAGATCCCACGTCTGCCCGGCGAGGATCTCGAACTTCCGGCGCACGGTGACGGTCGCGTACGCGTGGCGCAACCGGATCACGTTGGTACCGGCACCACCGGCGAAGTCGACCTCGAGCTTGCCCTCGCCCATGTAGCGGCCGCGCTCGTCGAGCTGCCACTCGTCGATGCCGAGGCCGATCTGCGAGAGCCGCGGCGTCATCGTCAGCTCGCCATTCGTGCGCCCTCCGGAGGGCTCCTGCTCGACGAACAGCGGTGCGTGGATGTTCGACATTCGCGAGTCATCCGCGAGGATGTCGAGGCGAGCAGAGCCGTAGATCGAGAGCGGAGGCGCCTCGTCCTCGTCTGCGAATGCGGCGTGAGGGACCGAAACAGCGAGCACGGCAATCCAGGGCATCCGCATGCATGGCCCAAACGCGCTGGGCTGCCATTCGATCCAAAGGAACCCGGAACGCGGGTGTCGCGGCGTGCGCTCCCGTTCCCCGTTAAATCCGGCCATCGTTCGGGATCCTTGAGCCGTTGCGGGCGGTTACCTGCTTGCGTCGAGGTGGATTCGGGGGGAGCCTGATCCAGCGTGGCGGTACTTGTTCGAGGCCAGGTCAAGGACCGGCCGTGGGGTCAGACCCTCGGCGCACTCGGCCTGCGCCAGCTGACCGGTCAGATCACGCTCCACGCGGAGGACAAGGACTACGCGATCGCGTTCGACCTCGGCCGCGTGGTCGGAGGCTGGTCGCCGAACGCGCAGGACTCCGCGCCGCGCGTGGCGCTGACGAACCACCTGCTCGTGTCCTCACAGGTCGCCGCGATCGCGCGGCGGATCACGGCGCTCCCGGATCGCGACGAGGTGGATATCGTCGCCGAGATGGCACGCCTGTCGCCCGCGCAGGTCGAGCTGCTGCGCTCGAGGCTCGTCGCTCAGCGCGCGGCGCGCACGTTCTCCGTCGACGCGGCGGAGTTCATCGTCGACGACGAGATCACGATCCCGATCATTCCCGGTCCCGGCATCGACATCCGCTCGGTGGTGTACCTCGGTGCGCGCCTGAACCTCGCCGAGCAGCGGCTGGGCGGCGCACTGCGCGCGTTCGGCGCCTACTTCCAGCTCAAGCCCGAGGCCGCGGACACGCTCGATCGCTATGGGTTCGGTGACGCGGAGCGCACCGTGCTCGTCGAGCTCACCGCTGGCACCAGCCTCCACGAGCTCGAGGCCGCGCACCGCGAGCTCGATCCGCGCATGGTGCAGGCGATCGTCTACGCGCTGTTCTCGTGCGGGGCGTGCGAGATCAGCGACGCACCGGCGATGCCTCGCGCCGCCACGGTGCGGAAGGTCCAGACCGGCGCCGCCGCACCCGAGCCCGTCTCGTTCGGACCGTCGGTCGCGCGCACGGCGACGCAGGATCCGCAGCCCGCCGCCGATCCAGATACCTCGAGCCTCGAGCTCGGCGACAACCTCGGCGCTACCCCGTTCGCCGGGCTGCCGTCTGACATGGATCTTCCACCCGCGGTGGGGCGCGTACCGACGGAGAATCCATTTCCGATCCGCACGCCCACGCCGCCGGTCACGGGGCGCACGCCGGGTGGCGAGTTCCCGATGCGCACGCCGACGCCCGGCCGGGCCGGAAGCGAGTTCCCCATGCGCACGCCGACGCCGCCGATCAGCGGGCGCGCATCGACCGAAAATCCGTTCCCATTGAGATCGCCCACGCCGCCGATCAGCGGTCGCGCATCCACCGAGAATCCGTTCCCGTTGCGATCGCCCACGCCGCCGGTGGAGTCGCGCACCGCGAGCAGCAACGTTCGCGCGGTCAACGGTCCCGACGAGCAAGGCGTCCCGCGCAGTCGTTCCGGAACGGTGCCGCCCCGCACGCAGGGCGTTCCGGATCCGAGCGATCCGCCGACCGTGCGCACGCCCGCACCGCGCCCGGGCGGAGCGCCCGCATCGCCGCGCGCCGGCACAGCGAATCCGGCACCGCGCGCACCCACGGCGAACCCGACGGTCGCACGCACGGCAACCGGCAATCCCGCGGTCGCGCGTACCGGGACCGGGCCCGCGATCGCGCGTACCGGGACCGGGCCCGCGATCGCGCGGACCACGACGGCGCGCAAGACACAGGCGCTGATCGCGGCGCGCGCGATCCTGCTCGAGCAAGGCGCCGATCACTTCGGGCTGCTCGGTGTGACGTTCGATGCGCCGGTCGACACGGTGCGCACCGCGTACCTGAACCTCGTGAGGCAGCTGCATCCCGACAAGCTCGCGGAGCTCGCGATCGACGACTCGCAGGGAACCGCGCATCGCCTGTTCGCAGCGATGGGCAACGCGTTCGCGGTGCTCACCGATCCGGATCGGCGCGCCGCGTACATCGCATCGCTCCAGAACGATGTACCGCAGCTGCCGCGCACGAAGACCAGCGACGAGGTCGCGACAACGCCCGCGCACGAGGCGTTCCGCCGTGGCGAGGCCGCGCTCCGCCGCGACGAGCCGCACGAGGCGATCGCTCACTTCCAGCGCGCGGTCGAGCTGACGCCCAACGATCTCGACTATCTCGCCATGCTGGGCTGGGCGCAGTTCTGCGCGTCTCGCGACAAGGAAAAGGCGGCGGTGGAGACGCGCAAGGCGCTCGATCGCGCCATCCAGCGCTCGCAGAAGCGGCACGTCGCACGGTTCCTCCTCGGCCGCGTCGAGCGCATGCTCGGTCGCGACAAGGAGGCACTGCGCCACTTCCAGATCGTGCTCGAGGATCAGCCATCGCACGCCGAGGCGCGCAGCGAGATCCGCGCGATCGAGGCGCGGCTCGCAAGCGGCGCGGGCAAGAAGCGATAGTTCCCCGTCGGTGGTGATGACTAGCGCTTGATCCGTGCCCACAGCAGCGCGCCTGCAAACGCCGCGCTGTGAATCAGGATGATCGTCGCCGCCGTCGGCGTCTTCAGGTGGAAGCTGGCGAACAGGCCGATCACCGAGCCGAGTGTGCCTATCACGAGCGCCAGCAAGGTCGCGCGCGGGAGCGTCGAGCCGAGGAGCCGCGCGGTCGCCGCTGGGATCACGACGAAGCTCGAGACCAGCACGACCCCCACGGTCTTGACCGCGACGACCACGACCACCGCGGTCTCGACGAGCAGCACGTACTCGAGCACCGCCACCGGCACGCCGGAGATCGCGGCGAGCTCGGGATCGAAGATCGTGTAGGCGAGCCGCGACCACAGCAAGGCGGTTAGCACGAGCGTGACGATCGAGACGATCACGACGACCTTGAGCACCGACGGCGTCACGAACAACATGTTTCCGAACAGCAGGCTCTCGACGCCGACCTGACGGTCGCTCGCGGTGCGCAGCCCGAGGAACAGTACGCCGAGGGCGAAGGAGAACGAGAAGAACACGCCGGTCGCGACATCGCCGCGCAGCTGCGTCCGTCGCAGCACGAAGCCGATGCCGAGCGCGATGCAGGCGGTGAACGGGATTGCGATCCACACCGCGTTCTCGACCGAGGCGCCCATGAACAGCCCGATCGCGATGCCGCCGAACGCCGCGTGCGCGAGGCCATCACCGAGAAACGCGAGGCCGCGCTGCACGATGAACACGCCGATCACGGCGCAGACCGCCGAGACGGCGATGCCCGCGATCAGCGCGCGCTGCATGAACTCGTAGCCGATGGGATCGAAGAACCAGCTCATCACTCGTCATCCGGTGCGTGCGCGTGGTGGTCGCGCGCCTGGAATGCGAGCGCGGTCAGCGACGACTGTCCGAGCAGCTCGTCGGGCAACCCCCAGCACAGCAGCTTGCCGGCCTCGATGTAGACGATGCGCTCGGCGGTCTGCGCGACCGCGGCGAGGTTGTGCGTCACGAGGATCGCGGCAAGCTCCTCGGAGCGCGAGATGCTGGTCATGAGCTCGAGCAGCTCGCCGCGGCCCTTCGCGTCGACGCCGGCGGTCGGTTCGTCGAGCACGATCAGCGACGGATCGTTGATCAGCGCACGCGCGAGGAACACGCGTTGTGTCTCGCCACCCGAGAGCCCGGCGAGCGGCTTGTCCAGCAAGCGCTCTCCGCCGATCCGCTTCAACGCCGCCCGCGCCCGCTCGCGCTCCGCCTCGCGGATCCGCACCGGCCACGTGCCGCGGAGGGCGGCCACGATCAGATCGACCGCACGCGCAGGGAAGTCGCGATCGAATCCCTTGCGCTGCGGCACGTACCCGATCTTGTGGTCCCCCGCGATGACGGCCTCGCCGCCGATCGAGATCCTTCCGGCCGAGATCGGCAACAGACCCAGGATCGCCTTCAGGAGGGTGCTCTTCCCTGCCCCGTTGGGCCCGCACAGGCAGACGAACTCGCCCTTCGGGATCCAGAAGCTGATGTCGCTGACGATCTTCTTGCCCTTGATCGTGACTGCCACCGACTCGACGTCGAGCACGTGGGGCAGGCTCGCATCGGGCCGCGTCTGACTGAGCGAGGTGGCACTCTGCCGGCGCTCCACCGAGACCTGGCCCGGAGGCAGCGACGCGTGCGGGTCGCTCACTTGAGGACGGCCTCCAGCTGGTCGGTGTTCCAGGTGAGCAGCGCCTCGTAGCTCTCGCGGCCCGTGACGCCGCCGATCGGATCGAGCTCGCCGAGTGGGATCTTCGCTTCTCTCGCGATCACCTCGCCGGGCGCCCTGTCGAGCTGCGGCTCGCTGAACAACGCGCTTGCCTTGTTCTTCTTGATCGCCTCGATCACCTCGGCGATGTACGCGGCCGTGGGCTCCTTGCCCGCGATCGGCTCGACTACCGCGCCGATCCGGACGCCGTAGCGCCTCGCGTAGTACGCCAGCGCGCCGTGAAACGTGACGACCGTGTGCTTCGTCCACGCCTTGCTGCGCGTCATGATCTTCACGTCGAGGTCCTTCAGCGACGCGGTCAGCGTGGCGGCGTTCTTCGCGTAGATGTCCTTGCTCTCGGGATCCATCGCGGTGAGCTCTGCGGCGATCGCCTGCGTGATCAGGATCATCCGGTCGGGATCGAGCCACACGTGCGGATCCGGCGCGCCGACCTCTCCTTCGTGCTCGTGTTCGTGCGCGTGGTCGTGCCCCTCGTGGTGCGCGCCCGACTCCTCCTGCTCGATCGGCTTCGTGTCGATCGGGACCGTCTTCACCTTCTCGCCGATCCGCAGCACCTTCGGATCTCCTGCGCTCTTCATCACGTTCTCCGCCCAGCCGTCCATGTCGAGGCCCACGGCGACGCCGAGCTTCGCGCCGTCGAGCTTCGCGATCTCCTGCGGCGTCGGGTCATACCCGTGCTCCGACTTCCCCGGAGGGAGGATCAGATGGACTTCGGCGCGGTCGCCCGCGATCCGGCGAGTGACGTCGTAGAGCGGGAAGATCGACACCGCGACCTTGAGCTTCGCGGTGGTAGGCGTCGGACCGCCGCTGCCGCTGCCGGTCCCCGCTTCCTTCTTGCTGCCGCAACTCGCCACCAGGACGAGTCCCACGAGGACACCCAGGACCGCGGAACGGATCATCGCGAGGACATTATCATCGCGGCAGAGATCACAGGGTCCGCGGGTTTGCGCTTTACCTCCGAGCGACCTCGTGTAGGTTCGCCCGAGTTCACGCCCGCAATGTTCCCGGCGCTCGTGCGGTTCCAGGCCTCGACCAGCGGTGACGGCGCCCCGCGCATCGCGGTGCTCGGTCCCACCGGCAAGTTCTCCGAGCTGCTCGGCGCGTCGGCCGGTCAGCGCCAGGTCGCGAAGACCTCCGGCAAGTTCTACGCGGTGCTGTTCGACCTCAGCGGCGAGGCCGGCACGCACACGATCCGCCTCGGCAGCAACCCGCTCACAGTCGCGACCGACACCGAGCCCGGCAACAACACCTCCAACGGCGCGATCGCGTGTGCACTGCCCTGCTTCGTCGAGCTCGCGCAGCTCACCACGGAGACCGACGTCGACTGGCTGAAGTTTACGACGGGCGCGATGGACAACGGCAAGAAGGTCCGCGTGCGGACGCTGCCCGGCGATGACCAGACGGACACGATCGTGGAGGCCTTTGGCGCGAACGGCACCACCTCGCTCGCCGGCCCGAGCTCCGACGGCGGCTACCACGAGAACTTCCTGTTCCCGACGGCGGTGTCGGCGAGCACGCCGTACACGGTGAAGATCGCCGCCTCGCCCGAGTGGTCCGACGATACGCAGACCCGCTACGACGCGCTGATCTACCTGGAGTAAGCTCGCGGCGATGCGCGGCGCTATCGATCCGAACGTCGAGCTCTTGCCTGACGTTCCGATCTCGGGGCCCGAGGAGGACCTCTTCGATCGCGTACCGGTTGCTCGCCGGGTCGGCGAGCTCGCGATCGCGGGCCCCGTCAGCGCGCCTCGCCTCGTCGCCCTCACCGGCGACGGTGGCGCGGGCAAGTCGTCGGTGCTGCGGATGGTCACCTCGCATCTGGGCTCTCAGGCCGGCCTCGCGCTCATCGCGTTCGATGCGAACAGCAGCCCGACCGCCGCGGCGGTGACGAGCACCCTGGCCGCAGAGCTCGGGCGGTTGTTCGAGGCGCTCGGCGTGGTGGAAGCCACCGACAAGGTGCGCAATACGCTGTCCAGCTACGGCGGCATCGTGTCGAGCATTGCGAAGCTCGCGGGTGTGAGGGTCGACGTCGCCGGCGCCCTCGAGCGGTCGGCGGAGTCGCTGCGCCAGGAGATCGCGCAGAACCTGGAACAGATGGGCAAGCGGCTCGTGATCGTGATCGATCACCTCGATCGGCTGCCCGCAGCGGAGCTCGGCGGCGTTCTGACGGCGCTGAGGATGTATGCCGCAATTCCGTACTCGTCGATCGTGATCGCGATCGATCGCCGGATGACCGCGATCCGCGACGCGAAGGCACCAGGCGCGGATCCGACCGCGTTCGAGCGACTCGTGCAGGTCGAGCTCGCGCTACCGGCGGCGGATCGCGTGCTACTCGCGCGGGTGATCGGCGGTGCCCTCTCGCGGATCGGCTCGCGTACGGGTCAAGACCTCGACGTCGCGCTGCCGCTGTTCGATCCCGACGGTGGGCTCGGCCTCGCTCTGATCGAGACGCCGCGCGATGCGAAGCGCGCCGCGAACGCGCTGTCGGCGGCAATGCCGCTCGCGAAGAGGACCGCGGACCTGCATGCGCTCGCGCTCGAGATCGTGCTGCGCACGCTGGTGCCCGAGATCGATGCGAGCCGGCTCGCCGCACGTGAGGTCATCACCGACAAGGAGGCACTGTTCGAGGAGCTCGCGGCGGGAATCACGGTGCAGCGTCGCGCGCACGCCGCACGTGCGGCGTTGCGTGCGCTGGTCCTCGATCCCTACCGCAGCGCTTCTTCCAGCTCGTCCATGGCGTCGCCGCAATAGACCGCCAGTCGCTGGAGGTGGGGGACGGTGTCGCGGCAGCCCGTGAAGCCGAAGCAAACACTCCCCGCGTAGCTGTTGCACGTGATGTTCAGCGCCTGCCCGTGGACCGGAATCGACATCGGGTACGCCGCTTCGAGCCGCGCACCTCGGAAGTACCGCGCCTCGTCCGGACCGGGAACATTCGAGATGACGACATTGAACGTGGGACGCACGTGACCCGCGGTCGACGGGATCATCTGCACCATCGAGGGTGCGGTGAGCAGCGCGCTGTAGGAGAGGATCGCGGCCTTCGACATCCCCTGCAGCTGCTGCTTCGCGTGCGTCGTCGACGCGACGATCGTCTGGATCCGCTTCGCCGGATCCGCGACGTCGGTCGCGAGTGACGCGAGGATCGCTCCGACCGCATTGCCGCCGCCCTCGTCGTCCTTCGTGCGGACGGCAACGGGCAGCATCGCGACGAGCGGCGCCGACGGCAACGCATTCATCTCGATCAGATACTTCCGCAGGCTGCCCGCGGACAGCGCGAGGATCACGTCGTTGAGCGTGCCGCCGACGGTCTTCGCGACCGCCTTGAGCCGCGTCGTCGCGAGCTTCTGGGTCGCGAACCGCCGGCTCTTGCTGATCTTCGCGTTGAGGATGCAGCGCGGCGCCTCGAGCGGCGACACGAGCTCGTGATCGCCAGCGCGCTTCGAGCGCACCACGTTCATCAGCGCCTTCGCGACGCTCTTCGCACCGCCGTACTGCGCGCGCACCGCGGCGAGCAGCTCCGGAAACAGGACGCCCTCGGGCTCGCCCTTCTCGCGATCCTTCTCCTTCGGTTTCTCCTCGCGCGGCGGGCGCGCTCGCGGGGGCACCGAGAAGAACAGCGGGTGCGTCTTGTCGGCCGGATCCGACGACAGCGCGTTCGACAGGATGCGCATCGCGGAGAACCCGTCGACGAGCGCGTGGTGGACCTTCACGTACAGCGCGAACCGACCGCCCTCGAGACCCTCGATCAGGTGCGCCTCCCACGGTGGACGGTGAAAGTCGACCTGGTAGCCGTGCAGGCGCGACACCAGGATGCCGAGCTCGCGTTCGTCGCCGGGCCTCGGCAGCGCCGAGCGCCGCACGTGGTACTCGCGGTCGATCTCGGGCTCTTCGACCCACGACTGCAGCGGGTTGCGGAGGAAGTCGGGTGACTTGAGCCGCAGGTTCCACGGCGAGTGCACCGCCGCCTCGCGGATCTCCTCCATGAGATCGCGCAGGTGATCGGGCGCGGTGCCCGGTGCCGGAGTGAACGGCAGCATCCCGGCGACGTGGAACATCGTCTCCCGCGATTCGCCGTAAAGGAACATCGCGTCGCTGGGCGACAGCCGCTTCCCGCTCACCGGCTGATCTTACCCCCAGGGTGATCGCGGGGTACAGTGATGCCTTGGCCGACAAGCTCTGCCCCTGCGGATCCGGGGAGCGCGACGCTTCCTGCTGTCGCGTGTTCCACGCGGGCGCGCCCGCGCCGACAGCTCTCGCGCTCATGCGATCCCGTTACACCGCGTACGTGCGCGGCGAGCTCGAGTACCTGATCGCGACGCACGACGAATCGACCCGGCACACGGTGGACGTACGCGCGGTCTCCTACTGGGCGAAGCAGACGCTGTGGCTCGGCCTCGAGATCGTATCGACGAAGGCGGGCACGGAGACGGATGACACCGGCATCGTCGAGTTCATCGCGCGCGGCACGAACGCGGGGCGGCCGTTCGCCCAGGCGGAGCGCTCGCGGTTCCGCAAGGTCGACGGCCGCTGGTACTACATCGACGGCGTCGTCGCGCGCGCAGGCTAGTCGTAGAGCCGGGTCAGCGGGCGCTCGAACAGCTCCGCCCACGCCGCGGCAGCTGCCGAGCGCAGCTCGACGGTCGTTCGCATCGTCATCGGTCCGAGCAGCGCCGCGAGCCGATCGCGATCGATCTCGCCGCCGTGCATGACAGGCCCAGCCGACGGGATGCCGAGCCTCGCCGCCATCGCTTCGACGACGACCACCGCGACGAGCTGCTCCTCGACGCGAGGACCACCGCGTCGGAACGCGTGGCGCGACAAGCTGAACAGCGTCAGCTGCGGGAGCCAGGTGTCACTGGCGATCTGGCTGAGGTACGCCGACAGCTCGTAGCGCGCGCGGATCGCGAACGGCTCGTTCTTGCGCTCCGGCAGCATGCGCGCGAGCGGCAGCGGGTACGCGAGCGTCTCGCCCTTGTCGAGCTTGTGCTGCGCCTCGTGGTGGCGAACCGAGCCGACGACGAGCTGCCTCGCCCGCGCGGTCGCGCGCTCGGGGGACTTCACATCCGTGTAGAGCGCCGCGAGCAGCTCGCGCCGGATCGCCGCACCCGCTGCCTGCGCGAGCGGCCTGCCCCGCCGCGCGGCCCACGCATCCTCGCCGATCGGAAACGGAGCACCGACGAGGATCGGCAGCACCTGCGTCGCGATCTTGTGGTCGATCGCATCCAGGAGGACGACCGGATCCTCGATCTCCTCCGAGGTCAGGCCGAGCACGCCCGCACCACCAGTCGTCGCATCGAGCCGCCGCAGCTCCAGCACGCGGACCTCCGCGTCGTTCGCGCGAACGAACGCGACGGTCTCGATCCGGTAGGTGAAGATGCCCTGCCGGCGGCGCGGATGATCGCCGAGGATCTCCGGGTCGAGGTAGTAGCCGAGCTCCGCCGCCGCGAGCTGATCCGAGACCACGTCGAGTCGCGCACGCAGATCCGCGGACGTCTCGCTCCAGTCGCGGTCCATCGGCTTCAGCACCAGCCACTCGCCGAGCGTATCGAGCATGTCGCGCCACGCACGGGACAGCTCCGCGCCGTGCGACTGCATCGCAGGATCGCCGCGCAGCGTGGCGAGCATTGCCGCGCGCTTGCCTTCGTCGACAGGTTCGCCGCGCATGATCACCGCGGCCGTCGTCACGACCGCCGGGAACCGCTGGCCGAGCACGGCCTCGATCGCCGGATCACGCTTGGGCGTTCCTCCATGCCGGAACACACCGACCGGCGGCGGAGGCGCCGGCCGCTCGTACGCGTTCGTGTTCTTCGGCCCCGTGACCACGTACGCGGTCGCGGCTGCCACGGTCGTCGCGGTCGCGAACGCCACGAGTCCAAAGACGATCGTCGCGATCGGCCATGTCGCGGGCGGCCGCGGCTCGTGCGCCTCGTGCGCGGCGAGCACCGTCACGTCATCGGCCAGCTCCACGCCCTTCACGCCCCGGATGATCAGCGCGGCGGCGCGCAGCACGTGCCGCACGGCGGCGGGCTCCGTGTAGTCGGTCACCTTCGTCGCGAGCGCGGCCTCGAGCAGTGCTCGTTCGAGCAGGCGGCGCGCACGCCCGCGGAGGATCCAGTCGATCCGCGCGAGCGCGCTGCGAGCGACGTTGTCATCCGCGGCCTCGATCCCGGCGGCCAGGGCTGCGAGCACGTGACGTCGGACCACGACGAACAGACACCCGCCCCTTCGTTCGGTTCCAACAATTCACGGGTGGACGGTGTCGGCCTGGGCGGGGATCACATTGCCCCCCATGTCGCGGCAGGGCACGGCGGCGAGGTTCTCGTCCTTGCAGGCCGTCGTGGGGCACGCGTACGCGGGCTGCACGGCCTTGGGACCGATGAACATCGGGTTGACGCGCCAGGTGCCGCCCTCGTTGTCGTAGGCGTGGCACATCAGCTCGCTCTTGTTGCGGTTGATCACGAGCTTGTAGGTCGAGTCCTTCAGGAACTCGAGGTCGGTATCCGAGTCACCCGCGCCGAAGTACTGGCGCTGACCATCCGGACGGCGGCGCATCGCATTCGCGGTGGTGTCTCCGTAGATGACCTTGTTGATCCAGCACCGCTTGCCCTGGATGTACGAGATCATCTGCTGCTGATCATCCGGCACGGTGCCGCAGCCTTCGAACTTGTACGTGAGCTTCCCGCTGGAGTCGGTCTTCGAGCGGATGCCGATCACGTGATCCGATGCGATGCCCGCCATCTGCGAGACGGCACCGATCGCGTCCTGCGGCGAGGCGGTGATGACCCACACGTCGTAACCGCGGCTCTTCAGCGCGGTGATGAGATCCTTCGACTGCGGATAGATGCGCAGCCACGCATTGAGGCCGGTGGTGGTTCCGATCGTCTGCGTCGTGCCTTCCGCGGCCGCGAGCTGCGGCGTCGCGGCCGCCATCATGTACGACTGGATCTCGGCGTGCGTGTTGCCCGCCATCAGCTGCGCCGTCCATGCGTACGACGGTTCGATCCAGCGCGCGTTGTGACCCGCGAACGCAACCGCACCCGCGCGCGTCTTGCTCGTGGTGTAGATCGCGAGCATCTCGTCCGTGCACGCCGTGTTCGTGGTCGGCAGCGGCTGGCCCGCAGGCACCGTTGTTCCGCACGCGGCGGTGAGCGCGAGCGCGGCCGCATCCGTGAGGTACGCGCTCGTCTGCTTCCAGTCCTGCGCGGGCGGCTGACGGACCTTGCCGTTCGCGATCAGGTAGAACGTGATCGCGTCGCCGAAGTCGTTCTTGCTGATCGTGTTGTCCCAGTCGAGCGTGACGATCGGCTTCTTCGCGGGGTCGTAGCCAGGCGACTTGCATCCCGCGGCATCGAGCCACGTCGTGAGGTCGGCGCGGTTCGAACCGAACCAGGGCAGCGCCGGATCGAGCGGCGTCGGCTGGGTGACGCACTTGTCGACCGGGGTGACCGGCGCGTCGGGCGTCGGCATCATCGGCGCGTCGGGTTGTAGGGTGGCCCCGTCATCGTCGCAGGCGGCGACGAGCAGGAGAGGTGCGAGCAGGAGCGTCTTGACGTTCGGCATGGACCAGCAATGCGCTCGTCCAGCGTGAGTCGAACATGACCGACGCGTGAGCAACGCGTGATCAGTGCGTCTCGCGAAGCTCGGCTTCCCAGATATCCCCGGCCGTCGTCCACCGCCCGACGAGGATGTCGTCGCCCGCGTAGGTCGCCCCGAGGAGCGTGTCCGAGCCCACGTCGAACGTGCGCAGGACCTTGCCCGTCGCCACGTCCAGCTCGCTGCCCATCCCGTCCCGGCGGAGTGCGAGCAAGCGCTTGCCGTCGGGAGACCACCGCAGATCGCGATACGGATAAGCAGCAAGCTCGGGCGCGAGGCGCCGGCTCTTGCCGGTCTTCTGATCGAGCACCATCACGTGTCGCTCGAGCGCCTTGCCGCCGGGCGCCTCGGCGAGATACGCGAGCAGGTCCTCCACCGGCGACTGTGCGGGGGCGAGGCTCGGCGCGGGCAGCGCCCAGGTCGCGGCGCCTCCGCCGACCGCGACCACGGCAACTCGATCCTTCTCGCCATCTCGCGACTCGAAGAACACGCGGTTGTTGTCGCGACTGAAGCTCGCGTTGTGCTCGGTCGTGTCACCGCCCGGGGCGAGCTTGATCGGGAGGGTCGATCCATCGATCGCTCCCGCGAACAGGCCGTCGTCATTCGCACCCGCGAGCAGCTTTCCGTCGTGCGAGACCGTGATCCGATCCAGCTCGATCTTGCCGAACGGGACGTGCCGCGGATTCTCCCCGCCCTTCCCCATCCGCCAGATCTCCTCGTTCGTGGTCCGATAGGTCACGAACAGCACCTCGTCGGTTCCCGGGATCGCCGCGGGCGAGAAGTCGACCCACCTGTTGCGCGCGAGGTCGACGAACTTCGTCGCACCGGCGGGCGTCGTCTGGAGCGTCGCGATCGTGCCGTACTCGGCGCAGTCGGACCATACGAGCCGCTTGCCGTCGAGCGCGAGCCGCTTGCGCGCGTTGATCGCGGCACCGCTGACGTTCACGGCCTTGCCGCCGTCGAGCGGCACGCGCCAGATCTCGATCGACGCCGTCAACGTGTAGCGCGCGACCAGCACGGCTCCGCCTCCCGGTGCGAGCGCCAGCACCTCGTCCATCGGGCGCTCGTCGCTCGGGGGGAGGAGCCACCGCGAGGTCGTGGCGCCGGCGTCGTACAGCGCGAGGCCGTCCGCGTTCGCCGTGCCGGTCTTCGTCAGCACGACGACACGCTGATCCGGAAGCTCGATGGCGGCCATCGGGAACGCCCCCTTCGGCAGCTCGAGGGTGCGATTCGCGACGAGTGTCTTCGCGTCGTAGCGCGAGATGCCCTTGCGGGCCCCGGCCCATACCGAGGTGCCGTCGGGCGACCATGCCGGACGGAAGCCTCCGGGAACGATCTTCTTCGCGGTTCCGAGATCTGCGAGGTCCGCGACGTGCGCCGCCATCGCCTCGTCGGTCTTCCTCAGAAATGCGATCCGCTTGCCATCGGGCGAGACCGCAGGCGCGAGGTCCCAGCCCTTCGTCGCGGTCAACTTGCGGCTCTGGCGAGAGACCGGATCGATCGCCATCAGGTGCTGGTCCGCGCCGAAGATCTGATCGTAGTAGATGGTGCCGTCGGGCCCGATGCTCGGGAACTCATCGCACGAGTCGGTGAGCGTCAGGCGCCGTGCGTCGGACAGCTCGAGCATCGGCACCGCCGCGACCGCCGGCGCACCGGCATCCGCCGGGGTGGTGCTGCCGCTCCCCGCCGCCAGCACGGCGATCGTGGTCGCGCCCGCGGCCAGCAGCACGCCGCCGCCGATCAGCAGCGGCGCCTTGGACCGCGGAGACAGCTCCGCGATCAGCGCGTTCATCGATGGAAAGCGCTCGCTCGGATTCGCGGAGAGCCCGCGCTGAAGCGCCTGCAGCTGGTGCTTCGAGAGCTTGTCGGTCTTCGCGTCCCTCGGCGCGTTGCCGCGGACACTGTTCTTGAGCTCCTCGTGGTTCGCTCCGCGAAACGGCCGCTCGCCGAAGATCGCCTCCCACAGCGCGATGCAGAAGCTGAACTGATCCGCCGCGGGCGTGAGGTCCATGTGCTCGAACTGCTCCGGCGCCATGTAGGCCGGCGTCCCGGCGATCGCGGACTTCGTCCTGTCGAGCGCGCCCGGGCTCGGCGTCGCCGGGTTCGCGGCGAGCTCGCCGATCCGCGCAAGCCCGAGATCGGAGACGCGCACGACGCCCGCCCTGTCGACGAGCGCGTTGCTCGGCTTGAAGTCGCGGTGGATGAGTCCCGCGGCGTGGATCGCCGCGAGCCCGTGAGCGGCCTGCAGGAACAGTGCGATCACGTCACGCGGCGGCGGCTTCGTGCGCTCGAGGTACGCGCCGAGGGTCTCGCCCTCGATCAGCTGCATCACCAGGTACGGCGTGCCGTCGACCCCGGCGTCGAAGACCGAGAGGACGTTCGGGTGCGTGACACGCGCGAGCGCTTGCGCCTCGCGGCGAAGCGCAGCGCCGAGCGCCTCCGGTGTGCGAGCGTCGCCGACGAGGATCTTGACCGCCACACGGCGATCGAGCTCCGGATCGCGCGCCGCCACCACGACGCCCATACCGCCGCGCCCGAGCACGTGCTCGATCTGATAGCGGCCGATCGTCGCCTTGCCGGTCGCGAGCTCCGCGTCCGACAGCGGCTTGGTGGGCGTCGCGTCGGCCGGCGTATCTCGGGGAGTGGGACCTTCGCTCACGAGCGTGGCCGCACGATCCGGTACAGCCGGAGCCGGTTGATCATCGTGCTGCGCGAGATGCCGAGGATCTTCGCCGCTCGCGTCTGGTTACCGACCGCCTTCTCGAGCGCGGCGATGTACTCCGCGCGCTCCGCGAGCTGCGACGGCGACAGCGTGGCGAGGAACGGGTCATCCGCCTCGGGCTCCGCGGTCTCCGCTGGCGTGGCCCGCGGCGAGAACGCGAGGTGGCGCGCGCCGATCGGTCCACCGCGCGCGAGCAGCAGCGCGCGCTCCATCACGGCCTTGAGCTCGCGCACGTTGCCGGGCCAGTCGTGGGCTTCGAGCGCCTGCACTGCCTCCAGCGCCAGGGGGCGCGTCGGTTTACTCGCCTGCGCGCATGCTCGTTCGAGGAACCGGGCCGCGAGGCCCGCGATGCGATGCCGGCGCTCGCGCAGCGGCGGGATCGTCAGCGTGATGCCGTCGAGGCGGAAGTACAGGTCGTGGCGGAACCGCTTCGCGGCGACCTCGGCCGGCAGGTCGCGGTTCGTCGCCGCGATGAATCGAACGTCGATCTTGATCGGTCGGATCGATCCGATGCGCAGGACCTCGCGTGACTCGATCGCCCGCAGCAGCTTCGCCTGCGTCGACAGTGGCAGCTCGCCGATCTCGTCGAGGAACACGGTGCCGCCCTGTGCCGACTCCAGAAGGCCCACCTTCGTGCCTGCCGCGCCGGTGAACGCACCCTTCTCGTGACCGAACAGCTCGCTCTCGATCAGCGGCTCCGCGAGCGCCGCGCAGTTGACTCGCGCGAGCTCGCCTTGCCGTCCCGACAGCACGTGCAACGTCTCGGCGAGGACGTCCTTGCCCGCGCCCGTCTCGCCCAGCAGGAGCACGCTGGTCGGCGTACGCGCGACATCCTTGACGAAGCCCGGCACACCGTCGATCGTGGGGTCCTCGACGCGCAAGCGCTCGGTGCCGGAGCGGCGCGAGCTCGAGGCGCTGGTGCTATCGCCCGACGCGATCAGGAACGCGAACGGGCCGATGTGAAAGCCGTCGCCGATCGCGAGCTCGATCGGTGCACCGCCGCGCAAGACCTCGCGGCCGGTGATGCGGACTCCGTTCGTCGAGCCGAGGTCCTGGATCGTCAGCGGCGGTCCGACGCGCAGCACCGCGTGCTGGCGCGAGAGGATCGGATCGTCGATCACCACATCGCACGATCGATCGCGGCCGATCGTCACCTGCGCTTTCGCGAGCGCGTGCGTCGCGAAGTAACCCTTGCCTGCGACGAGCAAGAAGTCGCCGATGCTCGCTCGCTGTCGAGCATCGCGGTCAGGAGCGGTGTCACCCACGCTCCCTCCAACGTATCAGGACCAGCGCCCGTTCTGCGAGTCGGCGGATCCTTCGACTGCGTACGCGAACTGTGTACGCAGTCGGGTGCGGTCGCCGCTAACCGCGCGAAACGCGCCAAGCGCTCCACGGTACGGCGCTTGCCAGCACATCGGGTCACATGCGCAAAACGACGATCATCCTGACCACGCTGTGCGGGCTCGCGGCCCACATCAGCACCGCCGCTGCCGCACCCGCGTGGTGCAAGGGAGGCGACGAGAAGCCCAGCTACGACATGAAGTCGCTGTTCTCGGAGACCGACGCCGATCGAGCGCTCATGCAGCTCGTCGCCGCGAGCTGCTATGGCGAGGCCGACGTCGCTCAGATGGGCAAGCAGGTCAACACCACGCGCGAGGCGTGGAACAAGAAGCTCGGGATGGTCGAGGCCGACTGGGCCGACGTGTCGGAGTGGGCCCACCTGCCCCGCCACCTGCGTGGCGATCCGAAGATCGAGGTCAAGGATCGCCAGGCCGCGTGGTCGGCGTACTCGCCGCTGGATCAGTACGGCGCGCTGATCTCCGACATCGGCAACGCCGACAACGCGTACATCGCCGACGCGTTCGGGACGAGGCTCACCCAGCTCGGTCGCCTTGGCTACGTCGCGTACTGTGTCGGCTCTCACCCGATCGATCCTTCGGTGACCTGGGCGATGTGCGCGACCGACGCTGCCGCACTCGATCTCGCGAAGATCAGCGCCGAGATCCGCGCCGATACCACGCACGGCGCCGGCGACCGGATGGCCGCGCGGATCACCGCGTACGAGACGCTCGCGAAGCTCCCGAAGCTCCAGACCGACATCAAGGCGCTGAAGGCGAAGGACCCCGCGTTCGCGACGATGTTCGCACTTGGAGAGACCGCGCACGCGCAGTGGGGCAAGACCAACGCGGCCGCGATCGCGCTTGCCGATGCGCTCGACGACGCGCGGTCGAGCGGCTCGCGCAGCGCGAGCGCGAACTGCACGGCGAAGGCGTGGGAGGGCTGGAAGTCCGCGGTCTCGAGCCTCGGGGCCAAGCGTCTCGGGACGATCCAGCAGACGCAAGACAGGCCCTACGTGCCGCAGCTGGTCGCGATGCTCACCGCCGAACCGAACGGCTACCTCGCCGCGCTGAACCTGAACGTCTGCGCGAAGCTCGAGGACAAGGAGGACATGCTGTCGAACGTGATCGGCGACGCGATCGGACGGTGGCCAGGGTTTCGCGGGCCGCGTACCGGCACCCAGACGGCGATCCTCACCGCTGGGTTCAAGCTCGACAACCGAAATGCCTCGATCGAGTTCCCGGAGGTGAAGCGCGACTGGATCTCCGGATCGGGCAGTGTCGACCAGTTCGGATTCGGCGTGATCGACTCCATCAAGGCCGACGGAGAGCGCGTGACGATCACGTTCAAGAAGGAGAAGATCACGCAGACTCGCTGCGTGAAGGGTCACTACACGAACCGGATCAGCCAGATCATGTCGAACGGAACGGTCGTCTACTACTACGTCTGCGACCAGGAGATCACCGAGACGATCCAGGTGGCGCCGTGGACGCCGATCAAGGTCGCGGCCCGGTATGCAGTTGGCTTCAAGCCAGGGATGAGCGTGACGATCAGCGAGGAAGTGCCGGCTGTCGCGTACCTCAAGGGCAAGACCATCCCGGCGGTCGTCGTCGGGGTCGAGGTGAAGTGATGTGGCGGATCGGCATCGTCGCGCTCGGTGGCTGCACCGCGCTGATCAAGTCGCCCGGCCAGGCCACCTCGGCACCCGTCACGTCATCTTCGAGTGACCAGCACATCGTCGAGGCGGGGCCGCGGATCATCAAGCACGTGTCCCTGCCCGTCCCCGACCGCCCCACGGATCCGTGGTCCAGCGTTCGCGGCGACCAGCCGATCCTGTTCGATGACGCGCTTGGCACCACGACCGACTTCGACATCAGCGACCAGCCCGTCGAGTGCACGGCCGCGCGCGATCACTGCCTGCCGGCGCTGTCGTGGATGTGGATCCACGAGGGCGACAATCAGCGCGTGAAGGGTGCGCACGTCGTCGCGATCACGTCCGACGGCGTACGCCAACCCATCGGCGCGAAGGGGACGACGACTCCCGATCGATACACCGCGTACCGCACGGTTCCCGCGACGAGGCAGACCCTCGTCGAGGGCACGCTCGCGCTCGCGCACCCCAAAGCTGTGCCCGCGAGCCCCGAAGATGCCTGGGCCGTGTGGGCCCTGGGTCCGGTCGAGCGTGTCGACTGGGATCTCGGCTTCTTCTGGTTCGCCGGCGACAAGGAGCCGCGGTTCGTGACGAGCGCGCGCGTCGCCGTGCTGAGCTGGACGCCGGGTGCCAAGGTGACGATCGTCGGCACGAAGCAGCGCAACGAGCTCGCCGTGAAGGTCGCGGACGTCATCGTCCCCGAGCCGTAGCTACTGCGCGCGCGACACCTGCACGCGCAGCCGGTTCCCTTCGCGCTCCACCATCACCGTCCACGGACGGCAGCACACCGCGCAGTCCTCGACGAGGGTGCCGCGCGTATCCGGGTCGACATAGAGCTCGACCCACTCGCGGCAGTAGGGGCAGCGAACCCGGACCGTGTCTTCCACGTCCGAGCAGTATAGCTACTCGAACGTGATCGTCTCGTGGCTCGGCGTCTCGGCCGGCACGATCACGAAGTACGTCGTCGCGAGCGCTCGGATCACGACGCGAGGCACGGGATACGGCGTTCCACTGACCGTGCCGAGGAGATTCGCGTGCTGGTCGCGCACCTCGTGGATCGGTGTGTGCATCGCCGTGCCGACGATCTCCGCCTGGTAGTACGCGTCGCGCGGATAGTGCTGCGTCGTCGTGCTTCCCGAGCCGCTGCGCCCGCAGGTGCGCCGCATACGGCGACAGCAACGGCAGACACGCGCGCAGCCGGGGTACTCGACCAGGCGCGCGGCCGACTTCATCGCGAGGCCGCGCTCCACCTGTTCGACCAACGGCTCGATCACTCGCTCCAGCAGCTCGAGCTCGTGCAACACGATGCCGTCGCCCAGCTCCCGCTCCGAGCGTGCGCTCGGACGCCGCGCTCTCACGCACCTCGTTGACCTCGAGCAGGTCGACGCCGTCGGGCAGCTCGCTCAGCGCCTCCCACAGCTCCGCGCGACGCTGCAGCACCAGCTCCTGGTCCACCCGATCGATCGCGTAGACGAGCGTGTCGACCACCTCGCGCACCCTCTCGACCGCCGGCCGTGCACGCGCCGAGGCTAGCCGCCGCGCGACCCGTAACTCCGCGAGTGGCCTGCTCCCCCCGCCCCCGCGTCACGCGATCTGCGTACACGGCGTACGCGGCTTTGAACCCGCGCCCGCGGAGCGCTACCACTGGGGGATGCCCTCCGAGCTCCAACAGGGTCTCACCGAGACCGAAGACCTGATCGACGAGCTCGTCACGTTCGCCGACACCGTCACCGGTAGTCTCGACGAGCTGGTCGAGACGCTGACCACGATCCCGGCGGACCTCGGCCCGGCGATCGAGACCGCCGCTCAGCTCCCGGGCGCGCGTCAGCGAATGGTCATCGCCGTCGAGTCGATGTGCGCCGCGCTCGATCGTCAGCTCGCGGCCTTCGATCGCCACCGCGCCGCGATGGCGCATGTCACCGAGTCCCTCCGCGAGAAGCTTCGCGAGGGCACGAGCTGATCGTCAGGGCCTCGCGCTCGCCCACCGATCGACCGACGAGCACGAGCACGAGTAACCGGTTCACGTGATCCCTGCAGGTCTCGAACCTGCGGCCTGCGCTTTAGGAACGCCCTCCGAGGAGGATCCTGACGCATCGGCTCGTGAAGTTTCGCGCAATTCGGAGGCGCCGGTCGAGGCCGAAGACGGCCCCGAGCTACGTTCTGCTACATCTCGGAGTAGCACTGTAGCAGCGGCCGAAACTGACCCTCTTGACAACATTGCGATCGCACTTCTTCGCGCGCAGGCGATGTGGCTTCGAGGCGGCGACAAGCGAGCGCTGCGGCGATCGTTGATCGAGCTACTCGCCGCTCTGGAGGCCTAGGCCGATGTTCACTTGCCCCTTCGCCGTCGCCCGATCGGCGCTACGATGGAGTCATGGCGAAGCCGGCGACCCGCGACGAGATTCTCGATCAGATCCGCACGATGCCGACCGAGGATCGCGAATACATCGAAGCCGAGCTGATGCGTGAGGCCTACGAAGCCGGTCGCATGACCGAGGCCGGACCGCTCGTCGCGGAGCTCGTCCGCCGCGCTGAAGACGCGCTGGCGCACCCCGAACGTGGCGTCTCGCGCGAACAAGCAGTCGCGAATGCGCGCGCTGCGGTCGATCGTGTCCGCGCACGAATCAAGCCGTGAGGAGCTTCAAGGTCGACGACGTTGCCGCCGATGAATTCGAGGCAGCGGCGGCGTGGTACGAGGGCGAGCGTCCCGGCCTGGGTCTTGAGTTCATCGCCGAAGTGAACCGCACGCTCGACCGAATCGAACATCACGAAACCTTCGTAACAGCGCCAGTAACCGCAATCCGTGGCGGCGTTGTCCGTCGTGAGTTCGTTCGCCGGTTCCCGTATGTCGTCATGTTCGTCGAGACGGACGACATTCGCCGCGTGATCATGATCCGCCGAGGTACTTCAGACCCGGATCTCTGGCAGTCGCGCATCTGATCATTCGCGTTGGGGTTGCGATACGTGAGGTGTTCCCGAGCAGAATCGATCACGTGCTATTCGAGCAGCTCGATCATCTCGAACTGGCCGAGTGCGACGTCGAGTCGCGGAAGAAGCTGCGTCGGCCACTGGCTCGCGTCGGCTATGAGCTCGTTCACGCGCTTCATCGCGCTGCGACTTGCAGTGGCCGTGGTCATGTAGAAGGAGATGCCGCTGTTCTCGTGGACGACGGCGGTGACGCCCTCGTCCGAGATGTGAACGAGTCCCATGGTGTCGCGTTCGATGCGCATGGTCAGTGGACCGGCCGGATCGCGTCGACGTGAACCGACGATGTTGGGGACTGCAAGGCGTCCGAGGAACTCGGGCACGCTCTCATCGAAACCGCCTGCGGCCACTGAGCCCGACGGCGGCGAAACTATCGATCACGTTCTGCTTGGGGGGGAAGGTTCGTTCGGGTCGCCCCAACACGTAGCCCTGGAGCAGATCGCAACCGAGCGCAACCAGGCACTCGCGCTCGTCCAGTGTCTCGACGCCTTCTCCGACGACGAGGCATCCGACCTCCTTGCAAAGCCGGCACAGCGCCGCGACGGTTCGTTGCTTGAGCGCGCTCTTGTGAACATCACGAACCAGCGACATGTCGATCTTCACGACCTCCGGCACCAGCTCCGTGAAGCTCGTGAGGCCCGAATACCCGGCGCCAATGTCGTCCACGGCGAGCCGGAAACCGAGCTTTCTCAATCGAGCGAGACGCGCGGACAACTCTGGCGAGTTTACGAGCGAAGCGCGCTCTGTCACTTCGAGCACGACGCGCGACGCGATCCTCGTGAGCGGAGAGGATTCATCCAGCAGTTCGACATCCGAGAGGTCGTCGGGATGAAGATTCACGAACAGGACAAGATCACTTCGATCGGTCAATGCAGCCGCCGAAAGCGCGCGTACCTTGCGGCCGAGCTGGGGGAGTCGCGCCAGCTGAGTCGCAGCATCGAGCAGCTTGTTAGGGTTCGACATCGAGACCTCGCCCGAACGCACGAGCGCCTCGACGCCGTATAGCGCTCCGGTGTTGGAATCGAAGATCGGCTGAAAGGCCATCCAGAGCTGTTCGAGCGCCTGATCGAATTGGACTTCGAGGCCAACACGATCGGCGGCGCCGGTCTGTGCCCCACTGACTGCGAACGCCTCACGACGAATCCGCGCAAGCGCGTGCACACGTATCGCGTGATGGATCGTCTTGCCAAGCACGTCGGTATCGATGGGCTTGGTCAAGTAACGAAACGCTCCGTATTCGATCGCGGTCGCGGCCGACGTCACGTCCGGCGCTCCGCTCATCAAGATGATCGGAACGTCAAGATCGACCCCACGAATCGCTCGCATCAGGTCGAGGCCGCCTCCGCCCGGCATCTGAACGTCGCTGAGGACGACGTCGAACGGCCTCGCCTCGAGTTCCTTGATCGCAGTGCGACCATTGTCGACTTCCACAACGTCAATCTCGAGCTTGCGGAGGATCCGGCCGATCACCTTGCGGAGGTGGTCATCGTCGTCGACGACCAACACCCGCGGGAGATCCTTGGCTTCTCGAACCAGCGGAAGTCGTCCGGTGATCGTGCGCGGAGGTTCGGCGCCGATCACGCGTGCCACCGCAGCGCGAAGCAGCGACGGGCTGAACGGTTTCGCGAGAAGATTGTGTGGTGCTGCGCCGGTCGGACTGAGCGCTCCCGCTGGATATCCGGACATCATCACGACCTTGATTAACGGTCTCAGCTCGCGAAGCTGATGCACGAACCGATCTCCGCGGCCATCGGCGAGCACGACATCCAGCACGACGACATCGATCGAGCCCTCGTACGTCACGCACATGCGACGCGCCTCTTCGGCGGTCGCCGCCTCGATCGTGTGGCAGCCGGCCTCTTGAAGCACACGAGCGGCGACTGTCCGCACTTCGCGTTGATCGTCCACGACGAGCACGGTCATTGCCGGCAGCGTTCGGGGAGCCTCGACCGGCGAGCGTTCGGGATCCACGACGGTCTCGCTCGAGACGGGGAGGTGTATGCGGAACGTCGTGCCATGTCCAAGCTCGCTGTACGCTGACACGCAGCCGCCCGCCTGCGAGACGATTCCATGGACGATGGACAAACCGAGGCCCGTGCCCTTGTCGGGTTCCTTGGTCGTGAAAAAGGGATCGAAGATCCGCGCCTGGGTCTGCGCATCCATGCCGGTGCCGGTATCGGTGACGGCGAGCACGACGTAATGGCCTGGCTTGACGCTCCGCATCGCAGCCTGATCCTCGTCGAGCGTCTCCTCCATGGTCTCGATCGTCAGACGACCGCCGCTTGGCATCGCATCTCGCGCGTTCACGGCGAGATTCATGATCACCTGTTCCATCTGCCCCGGATCGGCAACTACCGGCGGCGTCTCGGTCTGGTGAGTCACGACCGTTACCTGTTCGCCGACTAGGCGGCGCAACATCGGGATGAACTTGGCCACCAGGTCGTCGAGATTCATCGAGCGTGGCTCGACGATGCTGTGCCGGCTCAACGTGAGGAGCTGGCGGGTGATCCCGGTCGCGCGTTCAGAAGCTCTCCGGATCTCACAAACGTCGTCACGGCGCCTGTCGTTCGGATCGAACGACTCTTCCAGCATCCAGGCGTAGCTCTCAATCACGGTGAGCAGGTTGTTGAAGTCATGCGCGACTCCGCCCGCAAGCCGTCCGATCGCGTCCATTTTTTGGGCTTGCCGCAATTGCCCCTCTGTCTTACGTAGCTTGTTCTCGGCAAGCTCACGCGCGGTCACGTCGCTGACGACGACCAGGCGAACGGGTTTGCCAGCCTCCACGAAGTCGTTTGCAGCGATCTGGACACTGATGATCGAACCGTCCTTCTTTTGGTGGCGCCACAGGGCCGGCGCGAGGAGGCCCGTGGCCTCGCCGATGTTGGCCCTCAGGGCAGCGACGTCCTCGGGCGGACGGATGTCGGCGAGCGTCATCGCAGCGAACTCGTCGCGGGAGTAGCCGTAGTGGCGAATGGCCGCCTCGTTGACGGCGATGAAGCGCAGCGTTTCTCGATCAAACAGCCACATCGGCACAGGGACGTGCTCGAACATGGCGCGATAGCGCTCCTCCGCTCGGGCGACAAGTTGCTGCTTCGTCGCGAGGTAGGCTTCTCCGATACTCTGGACGGCGATGTCGAGCATCCTATACATGCCGTGTTCCGCGGTCGTCGCTTTCGGCAGGTGCCGCTCCGTGGCCATCAATTGCCGAGTCGAATCGCGAAAAAGCCTGATCAGATCAAACCACCCGGAGTAGCTCACGCCGGCCTCTGCGTACTGGATGCCCTGAGCGCGCAGATCTTCGAGATACGGATCCCAGCGGTCCTCGACGATCGCGTTCCGTTGCAGCTGCTGGCTTCGGCGCTCTCGCTCATCGATCTGATCGGACGAGAGCGTTTCCAGGATCGGCTTCCACTCGGGGAGATCAGCGGCACGACGCCGCACGTCCTTCGAGATCACTGCGCTACGCGGCTCGTAGAACCGCCAATACTCTTGAAGTGCTTCCCGGTCCTCGGGGTTCAGCTTGAAGAACAAAGGAGAGTCGGTGGGCATATACACCTTTTGAATGAGGTGCCACCGTCTGAAGAGCTACGCCAACGCCTCAGCCAGCAGAGTAGCTCGACGGATCCTTGATGGACAGCTGTCGCAACCTCACGTTGATTCTCCTGCTGTGTGCCAGAGCTACTTGAAGCTTCCCGGATCGATGCCGTTGCGTTGAAGCAACCTGCGAAAGTTCGTCCGGTCGAGTCCTGCGAGCCGAGCTGCTTCCGACACGGAGCCCTTGGCCTTTTCCATGACGTGCATGAGATAGCGGCGCTCCAGGGCTACGGTAGAGCGCCGTTTGGCCTCGGTCAGCGATAGCTGCTCGATGTCGAGATCGAGCATGGAGATCGTTCGTCGCTGGCGCGCGCCCACGTGCAGCGGGAGTGACTCGATGCCGATGACGTCACCGTGATGCAGCGCGATGGCGTGGAGGATCGCGTTCTCTAGCTCGCGGACATTGCCGGGCCACGGGTGATCCGCCATCAGCTCCAGTGCTTCAGGCGCCAACGACGGCGCGCCAGCCCCGGCGTGCTTCTTCAGAAGATGAGCGACGAGCAAGGGCAGGTCGTCGAGTCGTTCCCGCAGCGCAGGCACCTCGATCTTGACGACGTTGAGCCGGTAGTAGAGATCTTCACGGAACCGGTGCTGCGCGACCGCGGTGGCCAGATCGACGTGGGTCGCGGCGATCACGCGGACGTCGACCTTGTGCGTGGTGCTCGCTCCAACCGGACGGACCTCGCCTTCTTGCAGAACACGAAGCAGGCGCGTTTGCACGTGCATCGGCATGTCGCCGATCTCGTCGAGCAGGAGAGTCCCGCGATCCGCATCGACGAAGACGCCCGTTCGATCGGTGGTTGCGCCGGTAAACGCACCGCGTTTGTGGCCGAAGAGCTCGCTGTCGATGAGCGACTCCGGGATCGCGCCGCAGTTGAGCGCGATGAAACGCCGACCGCGGCGGGTTCCACGTTCATGAAGCGCGCGAGCAACGAGCTCCTTGCCCGTGCCGCTCTCCCCTTGGATCAGGATCGAGACGTCGCGATCGGCGAGTTGGGTGATGGAAGCCCTCAAGCGCCGCATCGCGGCCGAGGCACCGACGAGCGTCGAGTCCTTCGCGTCGCCGAGAATCTGGCGGGCCGTCGCCAGCTCTCGGCGGAGGATCGCAAAGCGCGCCGCGGATTCCACCATCGACTTCAGCTCGAACGGCTTGAACGGTTTGGTCAGGTAGTAGAACGCACCTGCACGCATGCACGTGGTTGCGGTCGCCGCCGTGTTGTCGCCGGTCAACATGACGACAGACGCGAGTGATCCGGCGTCGCGCAACCTGAGCAACACGTCGATGCCGCTCATCCCGGGGAGGCCGACGTCGAGGATCACGACGTCCCAGTCCGCGGTGCCATCTTCGACTCGGGCGAGCACGACTGCCGGATCCTCGACCGCTTCGACGGCGACGCGCTCCGCGGTGAGCGTCTGCACGATCGCGCGAGTGACCGCGGGATCGTCTTCCACCACCATCACCTTCACTCGTTCGAGATCGTCCAAGGTACGACTCAGGCTCCGAACCCGCAGGCTCGCACGCGTATGTAGGGAAAGCCATCGGGCCACGGCAGCCATCCGGTGCCAGTGGCGAGCCAGCTCCTCGCCTCATACGAGGACTTCGTCGCCAGATCGATCGTCGCACGCGGCTCCGGGTGGGTAACGCCGACCCATCTTGGTGCTCGATCGCGAGCGGAATCTGCGGCAGGCCGACGAAGAACCGGGTGGGTAGTCTGCGAACCCAGGGCGCGCGTGCGGCTCACGGATCGAAGGCTTCGCGGCGCCGATCTCGTCGGCGAGCAGGCGGGCTCGTCGCGTGCCGAGGCGTTGACGGTTGGCGCGCCTCTCGCACTGAAGCGCGGCAAGACCAAGTCGTCAACCTTCACTTCGGAGTCACAGTGTCCAATTCTCGCGTCCTCAAAAGCATCCTCCTCGTTTCCCTCGCGCTGTCGTCCACGGCGATCGCCGCCACCACGGGCAGCGTCACCCTCGGTGGAAGCGTGTCGTCCACGCTAGCGATTACGTCGACCGCCACCGCGGCGGCGTCTACGCTCGATCTGTCGACCGGCCAGAAGATCGTCCAGGTCGCCGACCTCGCGATGATCACCAACAACGATCAAGGTCTCACGCTGACCGCGACCTCCGGCAACCTGACGAAGACTGGTGGCGCCTCTATCGCGTTTCAGGTCAACGCCGTCGCGGACACCGCGGCCTGTGTCGAAGCAGATTTCTTGGTCGCCTCGGGTACCAACTATGTTGTGTCGCAGTCCTCGACAGGAGGTGCCATCGCCAAGGACCTCTACATCATGTACACGCCCGGCGCGACCCAGGACCCGGGCGACTACGCCGGCAGCATCAGCCTGACCGTCTCGGACAACTAGCTAGCTAGGTCACGTCATGCGGACGGCCTTCGCTATCGCGTTCGTGCTCGCGGCCACCACAGCAATGGCTTCCGCGACACCCGCACTCATCGCATCATCCACCGGCAATCCCGGCGCGCTGGTGATGGATGGCGAAGGCACTTCGTCCACGCGCATCGTCAAGATCGCAACGCTCACGCTCTCGACCGATGACGGCGACGGCCTGACCGTATCGATCACGTCGGGCTCGCTGACCAAGGCCGACGGCCGTACGCCTGTTCCATTCCAGGTCGTGCTCGTTGCGAGCGGTGCGTCGGCGCCGGTCTCTGGCGAATTCACAACACCCTCGCCGACCACGTACACCTGGTCGAACGGCGGTACGGGCGAGGTCGAAATGGATCTCTACATCAAGTACACGTCTGCGTCCCTTCAGGATCCGGGCGCCTATTCGGCAAGCGTCGACCTTGTCGTCGTCGACAACCCGTAGGAGCCCCATGCTGATCATTCGTCTTCTCATCGCCGCCAGCTTGCTCGTTCAGCTCATCGGCGAGCGCACGAGCGATGCGTATCGACTCGAGCCGATCTCGCGCGTGTTCGCTCCAACTGGCTCGAAGGCCACGCAGTCCTTCGAGATCAACAACGATGGCAACGAACGCATCGCGCTCGTGGTCTCGGTGCAGACGCTGGAACGCGATGATTCGTACGTCGAGACCAATCGCGATGCCGAGGACGAGTTCCTCATCTATCCACCGCAGATGGTGTTGTCGCCCGGCAAGCGCCAGACGCTGCGAGTGACCTGGCTCGGCGACACGAACCTGGCCCGCGAGAAGGCATATCGCATCGTCGTCCAGCAGGTGCCGATCGAACAGCTGGATCCCACAGCGAAGAACACGACGACGCCCGACGGTCGCGTGCGCGTGCTGCTCAATTATCGCGGCACGTTGTTCATCCGACCGCTGCGTGCAGCGCCAAAGATCTCGATCGAAGCTGCACCCGGGTCGCCTGTTAACGGCGGACGTTTCCCGTCGTGATCTGACGGTCGACCGATCACGCCCGCTGGCGGCGTGATCGACTGGTCTTCGCCGGCGGGCGATCAGGATCGAGCTGGTTTTTGTTGCGCCAGGACTCG
>JACCRC010000423.1 GCA_013813765.1 Deltaproteobacteria bacterium
CCCTTGCGCAGGGGGCTCTTCAGCGAGCCGACGTCGAACACGATTCCCTTCGGCGGAGCCGCGGCCATCGCGATGAGAATCTCCGCGGTAGCCGGCATCGGCGCGGCGATCACGATGAGCTCGTGATCGAGCGAGACCTTCGCCCAGTCGCGATGATGCGTGATTCCCACCGGCGCATCGCCGTGCGGATCGGCGACCTCGACGGTGAAGCCCTGCGCACCGAGGTAGCGCACGAACCAGCGGCCCATGTGACCGCAACCGCCGATCACGAGCACGCGTCGACCGCTTCCCTCGCCCGTCGCCGCGACGGTGTCCTTCTCCTGGACGGTCAGCGAGCCGCGGATGAGCGCGAGGATCAGCTCCTCGCCGAGCTGCGCTGTCAGCCCGTGCTCGACCGCCGAGGCCCGCGCGCGCTCGACGACATCGCGCTCCTGGCGGTAGTCGCGCGTGGGAATGCCCGCGTCGCGCTTGATCTGTCCGATCTTCTGCGCGAGCGCCTGGCGGCGAGACACGAGCGCGAGGATCTCGCGATCGATCTGCCCGAGCTCGGTGCGGTGCGTGTCCAGACGGGCGCGGGCGTCATCAGCCATCCCGCGACAGTACGCCAGGCTCAGCCCGTGGAGCGCGCCTGCTCGACCGTCTCGTGGCGCAGCCAGCTGCGGCGCGCGCGGAAGGCCTCGCCCGCTGCCTGCACCATCCGATCGGCGATCGCCGGGTGCTGCGCAACCTCGTCGAACGCAGTACCGAGCTCCTGCCAGCGCTTGCCGACGACGCCGTCATACGAGCTGAGATACGCGGACGCGATCTCCATCTCGAGTGGAAGCCGCGTCATCAGGTGACGGCGGATCACGTTGTGCGCGAGCGTCGTGCGCTCCGCGACGTAGAGCCAGCCCATCGCCTCGGCGATGCTACGGAACTGCGGGATCGTGAAGCAGAGCGGAAGGTCGGTCACCTCCGCTGGCCGCAGCGACATCGCCATCATGTCCTGCGCGAGGAAGCCGGCACGCGCGCGGGGCTTGAGGTCGAGCAGCACGTCGAGCTTCGGCGTCATCGCGAGCGCCGACTCGAGTGGAGCCTCGAAGCCGTAGGCCTGCATCAGGAACAGCAGATAGTGCGTGGACGTCACGTCACTGCGGAACAGACCATCGAGGTCTGTGTCGGCATCGGCATGATGGATCCTCGTTTCCGAGGTCAGCCGTTCGATCATCCATGACGTTCCCACTGAGGCGGATTACTGCAAACCCCGGGCGAGCGCAGGAGCACACATATCCAACAATTTACCTGCGAGCATACTTACGAATGGGCTGATGCGCCCGTGCTCCCGTGCGCGCCCGGGCGCTATCGCTCAGATCGAACGGCGAGCAATGACTACCTTGGCCACCAAGTGGGCCTGCGTCTCTACAGTTGCGAAGCCGACTCCCGTGATCACGGTACCGAGATCGTCCTCTAGGTAATCTTCGTAGAAGGGCTCGTGGAACTCGCGCGGGAACTCGTGGAGCGCGGTCGCGATCTCCGCGCTCTCGGAGATCTGTGCGCTGTCCTCGATCACGAGCAGGCCGCCCGGCTTCACGACGCGTAGCATCTCGCGCACGACGTTGCGGCGCGCGTTGCGCGGTAGCTCGTGGAACATGTAGGTGCTCGTCACGATATCGAACGTCGCGTCGGACCACGGCAGCGCCTCGCCGTTCTCGACGGCGAGCGTGAGCTCGGCAACGTCGGAGAGCCGGCGCCGAGCAGTGCGGATGTACGCGGGCGAGAGATCCACGCCGTGCAGCTTCATCTCGGGATGTGCGATCGCGATCTGGTGCAGCGTGCGTCCGGTGCCACAGCCGATGTCGAGCAAGCGCATGCGATCCGCGGAGCCACGCTCGCGCACGAAGCGCGTGATCGGCGGGAGGACCTGGCGGCGCATCACGTCGGCGGTGCCGCGGAACAGCAGCTCGACACCGAGCTCGTAGACCTCGGCGCTGTGCTCGCTGAAGTAGCCGTCGGTCTGCCAGTGGAAGTTGCGGCGGTAGTACGCCGGGTACTGCTGCTTGTCGACGGTCGGGATGTCCTTGTAGTCGCCGCGGCGCATCCGCCGCACGACGCTCGGCGTGTCGCGCATGAGACGCGGCAGCGCGCGCATGTACTGGCGCACCGGGAAGTCGAACAACAGCTCGCGCGGGTACAGCCCCTCGTCGACGTTCGCGAGGTCGCGCGCGTGCAGCTCGTCGCGGCGGCGCAGCAGTGCGCGCAGCTGCGTCGCGTCGACCTTCGGTCGTGGTGTCCGGGTGACCAGCCGCGCCGCTTCCTGCAGGAAGGTCGCGTTGATCAAGAACGAGAGGTGCTGGGAGCGGTACGCGAGCCGATCGAATCTGCTGAGCATCACCTGATCCTGCGGCGCCTAGACCGCAGGATCACTGTACCAACGCCGAGCGCGAGGACCAGTGTGGCAGAACCGCCTCCGTAGTCACCCGCACTGCAGCAGCCTGGCTTCTTGGACACGCCGACGTCGTTCTCGGGAGGTGAATCGAATACGGCGGGGCACTCGAGCCCGGGCCAGGTGATCCCGTAGAGGTTCTTGAGACCGCACCAGCCCTTGGGCACCTCGCGAGCGCATAGCGCTGGATTCTCGTCGAAGGTCGCATCGGGGCAGTCGTAGACGCACTGGTTGTGCTGCCGCGTCCCCACCGGGCAGTCGATCGGACCCTGGATGTCCTGATACCGGAGCACCTTCGTCCAGCTCGTCAGGTTCGTCGTCTTCATGATGCCCGCGTCGTCGGAGGGAAATCCCGGCGAGCCAAAGTTCTGCGTGCACGCCCACAGCTCGCCCGCCGTGTTCTCGACGAGGCAGTTGACGTGCGGAGCGCCCGCGACCATCTCCCAGGTCGCGTTCGTCGGTCCGCGTGCGACATACATCCCCGAGTTGCTGGACGCGATCACGAGGTCGCCGTTCGCGCGCGCGACGAGCGACAGGTTGTCGCGGACGGGGAACGTCGCGGTCGGAAAGATCTTCGTCCAGCTCTGACCCGCGTTGTCGCTGCGCCAGATCGCATCGCCGAGTGAGCCGTCGGTGATCGTCACGCGCACGAAGACCGTGTCGGGCGTGCCGACCTTGATGCCGACGACGTCGATGTTCGAGTTCTCCGACGTCGTGAAGCCGGTCGACGTCACCGGCGTGAACGACGTGCCGCCGTTGAGGCTCTTGTAGATCTGCCAGCTACGAATGCCGTCCGTGATCCGGTAGCCGGAGAGATACACGCGGCTCGCGTCGGTCGGTGCGACCTCGAGGCTGTTGTACCAGTCGTTGATCATCCCGGCGGTCGCGCCGTTGTTGAACGTCATGCCACCGTCGGTGGACCGGTAGATCTTCGCGTCGCCAGGATTGCCGGCACCGGGAACATCGGCGGCTGCCATGAGGATCGCGCCGTCGGGACCCTGCGTGACCGACGAGAAGAACTTCTTGCCGAACTGCATCGGCTGGAACACGCAGCCGTCGCGGTTCACCAGCGCGCCGTCAAACGTGGTCGCGAACCACGCGCCACCGCGGTGATAGACGTAGTCCGGATCGTACATGCCGCCGTAGAGGACGGCCTTCTCGCACATCCACTGCCAGGTCGCGCCGTTGTCCTTCGAGCTCAAGAGCCCGAACGTCATGCCCGCAAGGATGTGCTGCTCGGCGTTCTGCCGGAACGTGATCGTCGACGTGCCTGCCGGGCGCCCGTTCGCGCTCGCGACGCCGGTCGCTCCGAGGAGAACTGCGAGAGCGATGTGCCGGATCATGACACGAGCGTATCTCGCCCCGTCTCCGAGGGGAAACACGAACACCGTGCGCGGCCTCACGGCCGCTGACGTCATGCGAGCCCGATTTCGCGTAGCCGCTGCTCGAGGTACTCGCCCGCCGTAAGACCCGGGTACTTCGCCGTTCCTCCCGTGCGCGCGACGCAGCTCGGTAGCGGCGTCAGATCGACATTCGCGCGCGCGTGGATGAAGCACGGGATCGAGAACCGCTCGCTCGACGAGTCGCCCGGGTTCACCACCCGGTGTGTGGTGCTCTTGTAGAGGCCGTTCGTCACGTTCTGCAGCATGTCGCCCGCATCGACAACGATCGTGTCGAAGCCCGTGTGGATCGGCATCCATGTGCCGTCGTGGCGCCTGAGCTCGAGGCCCTCGGCAGTCGCGCCAGAGAGCAGCGTGATGAGGTTGATGTCCTCGTGCGCAGCGGACCGGACGGCGCCTCTTGGCAGGTTGCCAGTAACCGGCGGGTAGTAGAGGACCCGCACGATCGTGTCGCTGTCGGCGCTCATCTCGGAGAACTGCCGGGTCGGCTCCTCGATGTACTCGGCGGCGGCCTGCAGGAGGATTCCGCCCGTCTTCTCCAGCTGCCGATACAGCTCGACGAACGTCGGGCCGAACGCGGGCACCTCCGACGGCCAGAAGTTTGGACCGAAGGTGCGGTGCACCGGATGATCGTCGGGTACGTCGGGACGGCCGACCTGCCAGAACTCCTTGAGGTCCGGGGCGGTCGAGTCCTTCGCGTGCTCCTTGCCGAAGCCGGTGAAGCCGCGCTGGCCCTTCTTGTCAGGCTGATGATAGCGGGACTTGGTGTCCGGCGACAGATGGAAGAACTCGCGCGCGACGTCATACGCGCGCTTCATGAGCTCGTCGGTGACGCCGTGATTGCGCACGGCGAAGAAGCCGGTATCCGAGAGCGCCTGGCCAACGGTCTTCACGAAGCCCTGCCGCGCCGCACCTCCGCTGGCCCAGTCGCGCAGATCGACGACGGGGATGTTCTGGACAGCCATCGAGGCAGTATATCGCGCGTCGCGATCAGGCGCGCATCGCCCTGCGTGCGAGGGCGTCGAGCGCCCGGCGCGGAGCGAGGACGAGCGCCTCCTTTTGCTCGCGGCTCAGCTGCTTGAACGCGTACTCGATCCGAAGCGCCCCGCCCTTCTCGCGACAGCGCCGCACCAGAACCACCGCGAGCGGACCTCGCCCACGCGTGTACTTCGCGCCCTTGCCCGCATCGTGGTCGGCGATCCTTGCCGCAACATCGCGGGCGATGCCGCAGTAGAGCGACCCATCGCGGCACCGCGCGACGTAGACGTACCACCAGCTCACCCGCCGAGTGTACGCTTGCAGGGCCGTGAGCGAAGGCAACGACGCTACCCTGCCCGACACGCGGCACCAGCAGACGGATCCCGTGGCGCGTGTATCCGTCGCGGATCTTGGTGATCGCTACGAGGTCGGCCCGGTGCTCGGTCGCGGCGGGATGGGCGAGATCCGGCTCGCGCGTGATCTACGGATCGACCGCGAGGTCGCGGTGAAGCTGATGCGCTCGCAGGAGCGAGACGAGCAGACGCTCGGCCGGTTCTTCCGCGAGGCGCGCGTGCAGGGCGTGCTGGAGCACCCAGCCGTCGTACCGGTGCACGACCTCGGCATCGACCGCGAGGGCAATCCGTACTTCGTGATGAAGCGCCTGGCAGGCACCACGCTGCACGACGTGATCTCGTCGAAGGATCCGGCGATCCTGGACCGCTGGCCGCGACGCACCCTGCTCGCGCGGCTCGTCGACGTCTGCCTCGCGATCGACTTCGCGCACACGCGCGGCGTGATCCACCGCGATGTGAAGCCGGCGAACATCATGCTCGGGGATTTCGGCGAGGCATACATCCTCGACTGGGGCCTCGCGCGAATCGCCGACGAGGCCGAGTCGTTCCGCGGCGTGGCGCGGCTGTCGGGCGATGCCGTCGGCCAGACCGTCGCGGGTGATCTGCTCGGCACGCCGGGCTACATGTCTCCCGAGCAGGCGCGCGGCGAGGTCGTGCACGCGGCGACCGACGTGTTCGCGCTCGGTACCGTGCTGTACGAGGTGCTCGCGAGAGCCCCTGCCCTGCCGCGCGGCATGCAGGCGATCGCGGAGACGCTCACCTCGGACCGCCACCGGCCGTCGAAGGTCACCGCGGACGTGCCGCCGGAGCTCGACGATCTGTGCGCCGATTGCACGGACGCGACGGCGAAGAGCCGACCGACCGCGCGCGCGCTGGCCGATCGGCTGCAGGCCTACCTCGACGGTGATCGCGATGTCGCTCGCCGCACCGAGCTCGCCGACGAGGCGATGCGCGCCGCCCGCGCCGCCGCGAAGTCCAAGGACGACGATGCCCGCGCGACCGCGATGCGCGAGGCCGGCCGCGCGCTCGCACTCGTGCCGGATCACGTCCCGGCGCAGGAGCTGCTCGCGTCGCTGATGTTCGACCTTCCCGACCGGATGCCAGCGGAGGCGCTCGTCGCCGCCGACGAAGAACGCGCGATCGTGCGCCAGCGTGCGATGAAGAAGGCCGCGTACGGCTACGTCGTCATGGGCCTGATGCTCGCGGTCGTGTTCGCGCTGCCCTACAAGCGGGCGTGGCCGATCGCGGTCTCGATGGGGACCGCGATGCTCGCCGCCGCGTGCGCGTATGCGCTGTCGCGCCGGCGTCTGTCGATGACCTCGGGCTGGATGATGGCGTTCGCCGCGATCAACTGCGCGACGGTCGCGACGACCGGCCTCATGTTCGGCGTGCTCTTGCTGTTGCCGATGTTCTTTGTCGGATCGCTCTCCGCGTTCGTGTCGGGACCCTCGCGCCATCCGGTGTGGCTGATCCTCGCGGTGCACGCCGCTCCGATCGCGCTCCTGTTCGTGCTCGAGCTGACCGGTGTGCTGCCGCAGTCGTTCCACGTCTCCGCTGGCTCGCTCGTGATCACGCCCTACGCCGTCGAGCTCACGCCGGCAGCGCTGGCGATCGTCTACAGCGTGGGCCTCGTCGCTCAGGTGGGCAGCACGATGGACATCCAGAGCACGATGCGCGCCGAGCAAGAGGCCGCGCAGAACAAGATCCACTCGCAGACCTGGCACCTGAAGCAGCTGCTGCCGAGAGGCGGCAAGCTGCCGAAGTCAGACACGCAGCCGACCCCGAAGGTCTAGGGAGAGGCGTGCGGCCCCGCACCCGTCATGACGGCGTACTGACGCGCCGAGAACCTACGCCCGACCGACTCGGAGAGCTCAGCCGACCTTGTGCTCGATCTCGGGCGGTGAGGCGAAGAAGCGGTTGCGCTTCGGATCGTTGAACCGCGCGTAGTCGATGAGCCACGGCGTGACCTGCGCGTTGCCGTTCTCGAGGCGGATCGTCGCTGCCATTGGCGTGACCGTGCGGTAGCTCGAGTCCTCGGGCAGGTCGTTGTTGTCGGCGCCGCCGGCGGAGAACAGCGTGATCAGCGACGTCGCATCCGAGTACATCGACCGCATGCCGGCATCGACCTTCTCGTGGCCGCGCACCAGCATCGTGCAGCCGAGCTTCTGCATGAACGCCTCGAACTGCAGCTTGCCGAACGGGAAGCGTGCGTTCTGCGCCTGCAGCTCGTCCGGGATGTAATCCGCCGTCGACGGGTCACTCCACAGCATCTGGAACCGGAGGTCCGGATCGTTGAGCGCGGACATGTCGTGGATCTTCGCCTTGATGTCGGCGTCGCGCGGGATGCCCGCGTGGACGAACATCAGGTCGTCGAAGAACAGCATGTTCGGAAGCTCCTCGAACATCTTCATGTACTCGGCGAACACCTCGCCGCTCATGTGGCCGATCAGCGTGTTGATCGCCTCGGCCGGCTTCACGCCGCCGTAAATCCGGCCGCGGTACTCGATGTAGTACTCGTGGTTGCCACGCAGCGGAAACACGTGGTCGGGCGCGGCGAGGTAGAGCTGCATCACCGCGCGGAGCACGCCGTTGTAGGAGAACCGGCCGCGATCGATGTAGTCGCCGAGCAGGACCAGCTTCGGCTCGGGCTTGCTCTTGTCGAGCTTCCACGCCTCGAGCTTCGCGAAGAAGTCGGCCTGCAGCAGCGCACCCTTCAGGCAGCTGTAGCAGCCGTGAAGATCGCCGAGCACGGTGAGCTCGTAGATCTTCGCCGGATCGGCCGGGTGCACGTAGACGTGCCCGTCGAGGAACGGCCTCTCGCCGGCGAACTCGGCGACCGACTTCTTGCCGGCGAGCTTGTTCGTGCCCGCGAGCCGCTGCTCGTTGAGCTTCGCGACGAACCGGTGCATCAGATCGAGATCGGCATCGACCTGCTGCTTGATGCGGCCCGGATCGGCCGAGTAGTGCTGCTCGAAGCCGGCGAAGAACGGGTGGTCATCGAGCCGCGGCCGCGCACCTGCGATCGGCTTCTCGATCGCGACGCGGCTCTGCTCTCGCAGGATCTCGATGTCGGAAGGCGAGAGCGTGGAGCTCGAGTCGAGCAAGGCCTCGAGCTCGTCGCGGAACTTCTTCTCGGCCGGATGAACGCTGCCGTCGGCGTAGATCAGCTCGTCGACGGTGGCGAGCAGCTCGTGCTGGTTCTCCTTCTCGAACGTCTGGAAGATCTCGTAGCTGCGGAGCTTGAGCTTCGAGTACACGAACTTCTCGACGTCCTCGCCGTCGGCGACAGCCTCGGTGAACAGCTCGCGCACGCTGTGATCGATCTGCTCGAACACCTCGTGGAAGTGACCCACGAACTTGTTGATCACCTCGTCGCGCGTCTTCGCATCCGCATCGGGCATCCCGGCCTTTGCGCGCGCGGTGACGAGCTGGCGGATGTAGATCCGGACGAACGTCTTCTCCGTGAAGTCGAAGTCGCCGTCGATGTACCCGAACGCCGTCAGGTAGAAGATGATCGCGTTCATCTGCTGCTCGGCGAGGTCAGGATTCTGGCTGAATTGCAGCATCGACCGACCCAGCTTGCCCCGTCGATCGAGGTGGGTGCAAGGGCGCGCGGCGGCCGGCTGGGATATGATCCGATTCGTGCGGTCTGGGGTCATCGCTGTGCTCGGCGCGCTGTCGCTCGCGTCGATTCCGGCGCGTGCGGAGCCGCAGCTCGAGGCGAGTGGATTCGCCGGCGTCGCTTATCTGTCGACGCAGAACCAGCTCGGCGATTCGTGGGCTCCCGAGCAAGTGCCCGGTACCGCGCCCGTCTTCGGTGCGCGGCTGAACATCCTCGGCCCGTCGGTGTTCGAGCAGAACCGTCTGCGCTTCCAGATCGGCGTCGAGCTCGAGCTCGCGATCGCGGCGTCGTTCACGGGCGGCACCGCGATCGACGACGGCGGACGGATGACGTACTTCGCGCCGATCTTCGGCTGGCGCGGACACGTGTTCGGCCGCGTGCTGAACGAGAGCGACTACCAGTTTCACATGGTGATGGGCGCGGGTGGCGAGACGGTCGCGTCTTCGTCGCCGTTCATGCGCAAGGAGACCGATCCAGTTCTGTACTGGGGCGCGGGTCTCGGTATCCCCGTCGGCTATGGCGCGTGGCAGGTCCGCGGTGACCTCCGCCACGGCCTCATGCCTGCGCGCACCGAGGGCTTCACCTCGACGATCGAGGTCCAGCTCGGGGTCTCGACGCGGTTCGGTCTGCCGTACAAGAAGCGGATCACCCCGCCGCGCAAGGACGTGCCGCCGCCGCAGCCGATCGTCGACGAGCACGACGGCGATGGCGACGGGCTGCCCGACCGCCTCGACAAGTGTCCTTGGGAGAAGGAGTCGGTGAACGGCATCGCCGACGAGGACGGCTGCGCCGAGCCCGACACCGACGGCGACAGAATCGTCGGTCTCGCCGACAGCGACGGCGACGGTCTCGACGATGTCAGCGATCGCTGCCCGAGCGAGCCCGAGCTGCGCAATGGCGTCGAGGACGAGGACGGCTGTCCCGACACCCTGCCGGCCGAGCTCGGCAAGACGCTGGCCGCGGCGAGCAAGATCGTGTTCGAGGCGAACCGCGCGCGCGTCACCGACAAGAGCAAGCAGACGCTCGCGCAGGTGATCGCGATGCTCGGTCAGTTCCCCACGCTGAAGATCGTCGTGATCGGGCACCCGGCAAAGGCCGGCAGCGAGGACCTCGCGCGTCGTCGCGCCGACGCGGTGAAGTGGCACCTCATCGACGACGGAATGATCGCTCAGGAGCGCGTCGAGAGTCGCGTCGGGGACGTGGCCAAGAGCCCCGCGATCGAGCTGCAGTTGCTCGTCCGTTGATATATGTTCCGCCGATGATCAAATCGCTAGCGGTGGTGGGTTGCCTCTCGTTCGTCGTCTCGTCTGCGTCGGCGGATACCAAGTCGTGGACTGCGCTCAAGGGCAAGGTGCCCGCGGGCACCGCCATCCTCGTCGGCGCCGACGTCAACGCGCTACGCGGCACGCCGTCGTTCAGCAAGGTCGTCGACTGGATCAAGTCCGAGGACAAGGACACGGGCCAGATGCTCGACATGGTCAAGTCGACCTGCGGCACCGACCTCCCGGCGATGTTCTCCGACATCACGCTCGCCCTGACCAAGGAAGAGAAGGGCGTGATCGTGATCGGGTTCAACGGCATGGATCAGACAAAGCTGCTCGACTGCGCGAACAAGGTCCTCGCGAAGGTCGATCCGAAGATGAAGCTGACCGGCAAGGCGGCCGGCAAGCTCACCGAGTACTCGATGACCGGCGAGAGCGACAAGCTGTGGGGCGCCTGGCTCAGCGGCGACGTGCTCGCGGTCTCGACGGAGAAGGACGGCAAGGGAACTCTCGACGCGATGCTCACCGGCCAGTCCGCGAGCGGTGACCTCGGCGGTTTTCTCGCGAAGGCGAACACCTCGGCGGCCGGCTGGGCCGCGTTCTACATGAACGAGGACGGCTTTAAGGGTGGCTACGGCACGCTGACGCTCGGCCCGACGCTGAAGGTCGCGCTGCGCCTCGCCGGCATGACGGCGAAGGACGGCGAGAAGGGCCGCAAGGAGGTCGCGCAGGGCGTGAAGAAGGGCCTCGAGCGCTCGAAGAAGCAGCCGGAGCTCCAGAAGGTGTTCAAGTCCGTCAAGGTTGGCGGCAAGGGCGAGGAAGTCACGCTCGATGCGTCGGTCCCAGAGGCCGCATTGCCCGCGCTGCTGCCGGCGTTCGACAAGGTCTTCTAGCGCGCATCACCGCCGGCGCCGCCGCACGAGCGGCACGAGCGCCAGCACGAGCCAGCCACCGGCGCCTCCGCCGGTCGAGCACCCGCCCGCCTCGCCCGGTTCCTCACCGGGCTCTTCGCCCGGCGGTACGCGCATCGGCAGGACGCGGACGGCGTCGAACATGATCGCGATCTTGGCGTTCGGGTTGTACGCCTCGCCGGTGTTGTCGCCGAGCGTGACCGACGCCGGGACACCGGCGACGAGCTCGAACTCGCCGAGGTTCCTGAAGCCGGTGATCGCGGTCTGATCGATCACCACCTCGGTCGAACCGCCGGCGTGCTCGACGATGTACTTCGCCTTCCTCGACTTCGCGACCGTCGCATCGGTGTAGACCTCGATCGAGTACACGCCGTCGGCGGCGACATCGAGCTGCCACGACGCGCGGTTGTCGGCGGCCGGATCATCCGTCGTGTACGTGAACAGGCAGGCGCCGTTCATGCCGTCGTTCGCCTCGTACCAGGAGCTCGCAGTGCCATCCTTGTGGAAGCATGCGTCGGTCTCGTCGATCACCCGGCCGTCAGCGGGGATGGGCTCGCAGCCGGCTTCCTCGGGCGGCGGCGGCGGAGGCGGCTGGCTGATCGTCCAGAAGCCTGCGCCGAACTCGGTCTTCAGCTTGTTCGTGCCCGCGCGGTACTTGTTGATCTGGGTCGTGCAACCCATGCAGCCGTTGTAGCGCCACGCGACGAAGTACAACCACTTCTCGTACTCGGCGTTGCCGTCCTGGATCGTGATCGAGTTCATCCACGCCATCGCCTCGGCGTCGGTGTCGATGCCGGTGACCGACTGCTTCGCACGCGTGATCAGGAACGGGATCACGGCGTCGACGTTGCCCTGGATCGTGACGATGCTCGCGCCGTAGGTGGAGACGGTCTGCGAGAACGTCCCCGAATCGAACTGGAACATGCCGAGGCCGCCCTGCTGGAGCGAGCACGGACCATCCGCTGCGCCGGCGATCACCGGTCCACCACCGCAGGATGCCGACGCGGGTCCCTGGCACGCCCACGTCGCTTCGGACCAGCAGTGCGCGAAGTTCGTCTCGACCTCGCCGATACCGGCGAGCAGCGCTGCGTTCTTCATCCCCGACGCCGCGGCCGTATCGCGGATCAGCGTCGCGCGCGCCTTGCGCTGGGTGGCCGTCAGCTCGACCGGGCCGGGACCGACGACGTCGTCACCGCCACCGCCCTCGACCGGAGCAGCGACAGCAACGACCGGCGCCAACGACATCACGACCACGCATGAAGCGAGCAATCTCATCGCGCGCGGGTGACTTCACGGTTCGTGCCGCTCGATCGGCTCCAGGTTTCGCGCCGTTATCGTGCGAACTGGGGTCACCGCAAACCCGATCGTGCAGCCGATCGATCTCTGGGCGGATGTAGGTTCACGTCAATCGGCCAGCTGCTCGCTGATCGCTTCCGCGATCGCGTTCGCGATCTGCTGCTGCACCGCCGCGTCCGCGAGCTCCTTGCCTTCGATCGGGTGATCGAGAAAGCCGACCTCGACGAGGACCGCCGGCATCGTCGCTCCGAGCAGCACGTGGTGCGCGTCCTGGCGCACGCCGCGATCGCCTTCCTTGCCGCGTCGATCGCGCAGCGAACGCTGCATGCGCGACGCGAGGTCCGCCGCTTCCCACTGCGACGCGCCGCGCTCGACATCGTCGAGGACGAGCGCGATATCCGGATCGACGCCGGGGCGCGGCGTGGTCGTGTCGCTGCGCAGCGCACGGCCGTCGATGTCGACGCCCCGCGCCGTCAGCACGAACGTCTCGTAGCCGCGCTGCGTGCGCGTCGGCGACGCATTCGCGTGGATCGACACGAACAGGTCCGCGGGCAGCTTGTCGGCGAATGCGACGCGCTGGCGCAACGTGAGCGTGCGATCGTCGGTGCGCGTGAGCTCGACCGTGACCCCCGACGCGCGTAGCTTCGCGGCGACGAGGTTCGCGATCGTCAGCGTCAGCTGCTTCTCGTGGAGTCCTTGCCCGCGCGTTCCGGGATTGCTCCCGCCGTGACCGGGATCGAGCACGACGACGGGAGAGGCCGGTGTAGCCGCCGCGATCCCCGCGCTCAGTGTCACCACGGCGAGGAAGCTGAGCGCTCTCGAAGACTTCACCACATGTAGGATAGGAACGAGGTGGATGACGGGCCCAGTTTTTGGCGCCGTCCTTGACCCAACCCCTCTATACGGCTACGTTTTTTTGGTTGTCTGCACGCCGCTTCCCCGGGCCGATGGCCACCACCATCGGTGGCGTGGTGGTGTGCGCGGCGGCCGCGTGGATCGCCGTGATGCGGGGGGATGTCGACCTGCGCAACGGCCTGCTGTTCGGAACCGGCATCATGCTCGTGCTGAACGGGATGCTCGGCATCCAGCGCTCGAATCGCGAGGGCGCTGCACGCACGATCGAGGAGCCAGCGACGCGTCCGCGGGGCACGAAGCTTCCGCTGCTCGATCGGATCACCGCGACGCACGTGCTGCTCGCGATCGCGATCCTCGAGGTCGTGATCAACCGCGTCGCCGTGCCGCTGCTTCGCCCGGAGAAGGGCAAGCCGCCGGCGTGGCACACGCTGCTCGACTACGTCGGCCTGTTCCTCTTCTACTTCGTCGGCGTGCTCGCGGTGATGGTGATCGGCCAGCGCTGCGTGCAAGCGGTGAAGTCGCGCCCCGAGCTGCCCACGCTCGTCTCGACCGCCCTCGTCGGCCTCGCGGGACTGTTCGCGACCGTCCCGCTGATCATCTCGGCACCCGCGGCACTGACGATGCTGCTCGAGGCGCTGTTCGCGTTCGCCGTGCTCGCGATCTGCGCGAGTGCGGTCGCTCGCGGCAACGATATCGGCGTTCAGATCGGCCTGCCGATCATCGCCATCCCGTTGCTCATCCACACCTCGGCTGCGCTCGGTGCGGTGTTCGTGTGGCCCGACAATCAGTTCGATGGTCCCGGCGCCGACCTGTCGAGCATCGGCGTGATCGCGCTCGCGATCGCCGCACTCGCATCACCGTACTGCTTCGCGCCACGGCCGTTCGCGCGCGCCGTCACCCGGCCCGGCCCCGTCGTGATCGCGATGGGGGCAGCGGCGCTCGGCGCCATCCTCGCGCGCGCGTACTACCCGAGCGTCGCGAAGGCTGCGTCCCTCGCGATCGGCGTCGAGATGAACGAGCAGCAGGCCGATCCACGGCTCGCGCTCTACCTGCTGGCCCTGGCGACGCTCGCATGGACGCTCGCGTCGTGCGCGTGGGCCGCGAGCGCGGCTCGCCGTCAGATCGGGCTCGGGCTGTCGTTCGTGCTGCTCGGTGGCTACGGCTTCCACTGGTCGCACCATTATCTGCTACCGATGCTCGGCATGATGATGATCGCCGACGCCGCGCGCCGCGTGCGCGAGGACGAGGTCGCCGCGATGCCGCTCGCGAGCGAGACGCCGCCGATCCCCGACACGACGTGGTCGACGTACACCGGTGCCGTCGTCCAGGGCCTCAAGCGAATACTCTCCGACGTGCACAGCCTCACGACGCGCGGTGAAGGTGGCCTCGTGTCCACGGTGATCGTCGGCGAGGCCGCCGGCATCCAGGTCCGCTGCCGCATCGAACGGATCGATGGCTGCGTCCTCGCGCTGGATGTCGTGCTCGGCCGCGAGATCGACGAGCTGCGCGGCGCGACCCTGACGATGTGGGCGATCGCACCGCGCGCACACGGCGCGAATCCCGCGGGTCCTCCCGCCGCCCCGCTGTTCAAGACCGGTGACGAATCATTCGACGAGCGGTTCAAGACCCGCGGCAGCGCGCTCGCGTTCAAGAGACTGCTCGACGAGGATCTGCGCATTCGCGCTGTCACCACGCTCGACGGCTGGCTCGCCTACTGGGAGAACGAAGCGCTGCGCTACCGCGTGTACCCGGGCCGCGGCGCGCCGCTCGATCATCCAATGCCGCTCTCGGATCTATCTCTCGGCCGCTCCGCGACCCAGGCCGAGCGCCTCGTCGTCGTCGTCGAGCTGCTCGTCGATATCGCAAAGCGCGGTGTGCCCGCAACTCCAGCGGCGCCGTCGGAGCTCGAGGTGGAGCCATCATGATGCGGGCCGCGGCAATGCTGATCGCGCTCACCGCGTGCGCAGACCGACAGATGGGGGGCGTGCACGTGCCCGCCTGGGTCTCCGACACCAGCTCGTACGGCGCTGCCCTCGCACCGACGTTCACGATCGCGGATCGCTATCGCGAGGTCGCGGCGAAGATCATCGACACCGCGCGCAAAGATCGCGGCGCCTACGCGAAGCTCGCGCACCTGACCGATCGCATCGGCGCCCGGCTCGCCGGCTCGCCGCAGCTGAACGCCGCGATCGCGTGGGCCGCGCAGACGATGAAGGACGAGGGCTTCACCGTCCGCACCGAGAAGGTGATGGTCCCGCACTGGGTGCGTGGCGTCGAGGAGGCCGCGCTCGTCGGTCCCGTCTCCCGCGCGCTCCCCGTGCTCGGCCTCGGCGGCTCGGTCGCCACGCCCAAAGGCGGCCTGACCGCGAACGTCGTCGTCGTGCGCGACTGGGCCGAGCTCGAAGCGCGCGCGGCCGAGGTGAAGGGCTCGATCGTCCTCTACGACGTCGCGATGCCACCCTGGTCCGAGACCAAGGGCCACTACGGCTACGGCGTCGCGGTGCCGTATCGCTCGCGCGGCGCTTCGCGCGCCGCGAAGCTCGGCGCCGTCGCGGTGCTCGTCCGCTCCGTCACTCCGAACAGCCTCCACACGCTGCACACCGGCTCGATGTCGTACGACCCCGCGCAGCCGAAGATCCCGGCGGCGTCCGTCACCGTCGAGGACTCGCAGCTGATCGCCCGCCTTGCCGCGCAAGGTCCCGTGCAGATCCGCCTGCGGATCGAGTCGCAGCTCCTGCCCGAGGCCGAGAGCGCGAACGTGATCGCCGAGCTCACGGGCAAGGAACAACCCGACGAGATCGTCGTGATCGGCGGCCATCTCGACTCGTGGGACGTCGGCCAGGGCGCGCACGATGACGGTGCCGGCTGCGTGACGATGATGCACGCGATCACCGTCCTCAAGCGCATGGGACTGCAGCCTCGCCGCACGATCCGCGTGGTGTTGTGGACGAACGAGGAGAACGGCGTGCGCGGTGCCAAGGCCTACGTCAAGGATCACGAGGCGGAGCTCGCGAAGCACGTGCTCGCAGTCGAGTCCGACGGCGGCGGCTTCGCGCCCCGCGGCTTCATCATGCTCGCCCGCAAGGACGTCGCGCCGCGCGCCGAGTCGCGCCTCACCGATATCCTGTCCCTGCTCCGCCCTCTCCAGTCCTCCCGCCTCATCAACGGCGATCGCTCCGGCACCGACGTCGAGCCCATGGCCCCGCACGGCGTCCCCACCCTCGAGATCCTCTCCGCGAACGCGAAGTACTTCGATTACCACCACAGCGCCGCCGACACCCTCGACAAGGTCGACCCCGGCGAGCTCGCCGAGGCCGTCGCCGCGATGGCCGTCCTCGCCTACGTCGTGGCAGACATGCCCGAGCGCCTCGACGCGCCCCTCCCCGTCGCACCCGCTCGCGTGCCGACGCCCGATCCGCCGCGCGCGCTGATCCCGCCTCCCGACAAGTCGAAATGATCGGCCTCATCGCGCGCGCGCTCGAGGCGCCGCTCGTGATCAAGGAACCCTTCCAGCCTCTCGACGCCATCGTCGTCCTCGGTGCCCCGCTCGGCCCCAGCAACTCGCTCTCGGCGCCGCTCGCCGAGCGCGTGCATGCGGCCGCGGAGCTCTACCGTCGCGGGGGTGCGCCACTCGTTGTAACGACCGGTGGCATCACGCGCGGTGCGTCGCGCGCCGAAGCCGACGTGCTCGCGGACGCGCTGCGCGCTGCTGGAGTTCCCGATGTGCTCGTCGAGCGCGCGTCGTTGACAACTGCGGACAATGCTCGCCTCACCGCCGAGTTGCTCGCCGAACGCGACGCGCGACGCGTGTGGCTGGTGACGCAGCCATTCCACGGCCGCCGCGCGGCACGCGTGTTTCGCGCCGCGGGCTTCGAGGCGCACGTGTGGCACATCCACGACAGTCTCGAGTACGCCGAGCGCGCAAGAGCGGTGAAGTGGCTCGTTCGCGAGTACGCCGCGTGGGCAAAGCTTCTCGTGCGCGGCCGATAGACCCCGAATTCGTCGACGTGGTCGTCGTGGCCGCTCACATGCGCCCGCGCCGGTGCGGATGCGGCGTAGCGAGCTCCCGTGGCGCCGAGCCAGCGAGCGACCGAGCCCGCGCCGTGGCGCAGGCCGTGCTCGCGAAGCGTCAGCCCGAGATCGGCCGCGGCCCGATGGGCGCCGCCGGCGGATGATCGACGTCCCAGATATTCGTGTGCTGATACTCGTTGCTGTCGAGCAGCGTGAAGCCAACGAACAGCGCCGCCGCCAGCACCGCACTCATGAACACGACGGTGTGGAAGATCTTGTCGTACTTGAGGTGCATGAAATAGAGGATCACGAGCGTCGCCTTGACGACCGCGATCAGCATCGCGACCGCGAGGTTGATGTTCGTGCCGAAGTCGACCTTCGTCGCGAGCACGGTGACGATCGTCAAAACCAGCAGCGAGCCGCCCGTGGCGAGCAGCACCTTCATCGAAGCGACGTGGGAGATCCCGTGGTCGTCGTGGTGGTCGTGTGCAGTGTTGGCCATGGGGATGTCCTCAGTGGATCAGGTAGAGGAGCGGGAACAGGAAGATCCAGATCAAGTCGACGATGTGCCAGTACAGCGCGGCGAAGTCGACCGGACCGAAGTAATCCGGCGTGAAGTGACCCTTCACGGCGCGGATGAGCAGCCAGATGAACACGAACACGCCGAACAGCACGTGGACGCCGTGCAGGCCGGTCATCGCGAAGTAGATCGTGAAGAACATGCCCGTGTGCTCGGGCGGCGGCCCGTGCGACTCGAGCACAATGTTCTCGTGATGCGTCAGCGCGCGCTTCGACGTGACGGCCTTCTGCCCGAGCTCGAGCGGCTGCGGCTTGTCGGCGAGTGGATCGGGAACCACGGGTGGCGGCGGCGGCCCCTTGCACTCCGCCTTGATGCGGGTGGTGCTGGAGCTGCGCAGCGCGTGGTCGCCGTACTCGACGACGATGCCGGCGCCGTGGCCGGCGGTGCACTCGGAGACCCACGGCGTGCCCTCGCCCTTCAGCGCGCCTTCCTTGCCCGAACGCGCGTCCTTGCACTTCTGGAGCGTGTCGAACGGACCCTCGCCGCCAGACAGCGCCTTGCACAGGGGACCTGTGCAGTTCCAGGAGAAGAACCAGCCGTCCTTGCAGACGGCGGGCTGCAGCGACGGATTCCAGCACGGGAACGCGTCGTTCGGTCGCTTGTCCTTGCCGGTCTCGGTGGCAGGCGATGACAGGTCATCGCCGCCTCCCCACACAGGATCACCGAACACCGCATCGAAGCAGCGGTTCGTGATCGGCTTGCGGGACTTCTCGACCCACACTTCCTTGCCGTCCTTGTCCTTCTGGATCGAGCCGGAGGTCTCGAAGACCTCGCAGTCGGCCTGGATGCCGCGCTCGCGCGGATCGACGTCGATCGCCATCGCGGAGAGACAGCCCGCGATCGGCTTGGCCGTCGAGTAGTCCCACTCGACCGTGCCCTTCGCGCCAGGGCACTCGTTGTTCTTCGTGAGCAGCGAGTTACCGCCCGAGCTGACGCACGGATCGAAGTACCGCCCGAACAGGATGTGCTCGTGGACCTTGTGCGTGTACTCGAAGTACTTCACGACGAGGAACGTGCACGCGCAGCCGAGCGTGACCGCGATGCAGAGGATCAGCCCCTTCTTCTGGTTCAGCTGAGCGCAACGCACTGCCCAGGCGGCGGTGAGCGACGAGAAGATCAGGACGGCGGTGTTGATCGCGCCCATCTTCACGTCGAGGTACTTGTTCGCGTACGCGTAGATCTCCGGGTGGTGGTACCGGTAGAGGACGTACGCGACGAACAGCGCGGAGAAGAACAGCACTTCCTGCGCGAGGAACAGCCAGATTCCGAACTTGCCGGAATCGAACTGGTGCTGCGCGTCGTCGTAGTGGTGCTGGATGAACGGCGAAGCGTCGCCGTGACCGTGACCGTGACCGTGATCGTCGCCAGAGGCGACGTGCGCCTTCTCGCTCACTTGTCATCCTCCTTCTTCTCGCTTGGAGGCTCGACGGCGGTACCGATCGCACCGCGCTCGGGCTTGGTCTCGTCCTCGGAGGTGGCCGTCACGCGCGGGTGCTCGGTGGGCTCCTCGGTTTCCTCATCATCCTTGTCAGGGACGGGATTGCCGGCGGTGGGGACCTCGGTCGCGCCCTTCGCGTGTGCGTGAGCGTTGCCCGGAACCTCGGAGGGCTCGGACTCGGTCGGTGCACGACGCTCCCAGACGTCCTCCTCGACCTCGACGAGATCGTCGTAGTTGTAGAGCTCGTGCAGGACGGGCGGCTTCTCGAAGTTGTAGAGCGGCGGCGGCGTGGGCGCCTGCCACTCGAGGGTGCTCGCACCCCACGGGTTGCGCGGCGCGCGCTTGCCGGTCCAGAACGACGCCATCAGGTAGCAGACCGACACGAACAGCGAGATGCCGAGGACGAACGCACCGATCGTCGAGAGCTGGTGGAAGATCTCGTACTGCGCGTCGTAGTCCCAGTAACGCCGCGGCATGCCGCGCGAGCCCATGACGAACTGCGGGAGGAAGGTCAGGTTGAACCCGAGGAACACGCCCCACGCGCAGATCTTGCCGAGGCTCTCGTTGTACATGCGCCCGGTGAACTTCGGCCACCAGTAGTGGAGCGCGCCCATGAACGCGACGAGCGTCGAGCCCATCATCACGTAGTGGAAGTGCGCGACGACGAAGTACGTGTCGTGCAGGTGAACATCGACTGACAGGATGCCGAGGAACAGACCGGTCAGTCCGCCGATCGTGAACAGCAGCAGGAATGACAGCGCGTACAGCATCGGTGTCTTCAGCCGGATGTCGCCCTTGTAGAGCGTGGCGACCCAGTTGAAGACCTTGATGGCGGATGGGATGCCGACCGAGAACGTCAGCGCCGAGAACACCATGTTCGCGAGGCGGCTCTGGCCCGACACGAACATGTGGTGGCCCCACACGAGGAACGACAGCAACGCGAGCGAGACGCTCGAGTACGCGACGAAGCGGTAGCCAAAGAGCGGCTTGCGGGCGAACACCGAGAGCAGCTCGCTGATCACGCCCATCGCCGGGATGATCATGATGTAGACGGCGGGGTGCGAGTAGAACCAGAAGAAGTGCTGGAACAGCACCGGGTCGCCGCCGAGCGTGGGATCGAAGATGCCGATGTGCGCGAAGCGCTCGACCGACAGCAGCAGCACCGTGATGCCGAGCACCGGCGTCGCGAGCACCTGCATGATCGCGGTCGCGTAGATCGCCCACACGTTGAGCGGCATCTGGAACCAGCCCATGCCCTGGGGCCGGAACTTGTGGATCGTCACGAGGAAGTTCAGGCCCGTGAAGATCGACGAGAAGCCGAGGACGAACACGCCCATCGTGGCGATCAGCACGGCCGTCTTCGACTCGAGCGAGTACGGCGTGTAGAGCGTCCAGCCGGTGTCGAGACCACCGAACGGGATCGTGATGACGAGCATGATCGCGCCGACGATCCACAGGTAGAAGCTCATCAGGTTGAGCCGCGGGAACGCGACGTCAGGCGCACCCAGCTGGATCGGCATCATGATGTTGCCGAGCGCGGCCGGGATGCCGGGGATGATGACGAGGAACACCATCACCGCGCCGTGCAGCGTGAAGAACTTGTTGTACGTGTCCTGGTCGACGATCGTCTGACCTGGCCACATCAGCTCGGTGCGCACCAGCAGCGCGAACACGCCACCGATGATCAGCGACGCGAGGATGCCGAACAGGTACATCAACCCGATCCGCTTGTGATCGAGGGTCGTGAGCCAGCTCTTCAGCCCCTTGCTGACGTTCAAGTAATCGGGCTCGTTGACCGGCCCGTCGTTGCGCTCTTTGTTCTTGTTGGTCGCCATGGGGTCCTACTTGAGCGACTTGATGAAGGCGATGATGCCTTCGATCTCTTTCTCTTTGAGCTGGCCTTCGAACGAAGGCATCGACGGCGGGAAGCCGGCTCGCGACTTTGCCTGCGGCGACAACAGCGATTCGCGAATGTAGTTCTCGTCGACCTTCACCTTCGTGTTGTCGGCGAGCGTGATCTCGGTACCGAACTGGCCCTGGAAGGTCGGTCCGACGCGCGCGCCGCCGTCGGTCGTGTGGCACGCGTTGCAGCCCTTCTTCTCGTAGAGCATCTTGCCCAGCTTGTCGGGCTCCATGTTCGACGACGACGCGGCCTTGTCCGCGAGGTAGCGCTCGTAGCCACCCGGCTCGTGCACGACGACGACCGCGCGTCGCCCGCCCGGCCACTCCGGCGTCGGGCCGGTGATGCCCATCTGCGAGTGGTTCGTGCCGCAGTACTCCGCGCAGTGCAGGCGGTAGGTGCCGGGCTTCGTCGCGTTGAACCACGCGTACGTGTAGCGGCGCGGAATGATGTCCTGCTTCGTGCGGAGCACCGGCACGTAGAACGCGTGCAGCACGTCGGTCGACGTCATCACGAGGCGCACCGGCATGTTGACCGGAACGTGAAGGTCGGAGTCCTCGACGCCGTTCGCGTGCGTGAAGTTCCACGACCAGCGCATCGCGAGGACGTTGATCTCGACCGCCTTCTGCGGCGGCGTGACGATATGGATGTACGCGCGCCAGCCGTAATAGAACAGGAACACGCAGATGATCGTCGGGATCACGGTCCACGTGACCTCGAGCGCGTCGTTGTGCGCGGCCGACGGCTCGGCCTTGTGGCCTGGGCGGTGGCGGTACTTGATCGTGAAGTAGATGACGGCGGCGGCGATCGCGAAGAAGAAGAACACCGACAGTCCGAGCACGCTGAAGAACATGAAGTCCGAGTCGTCGGTGACCGTGTTCACCGACTTCGGCATCCAGTAGTTGCCCTCCTCGTGGATCGGCCGGTTGACGAGCTTGTCGTACCAGGTCATCTCACCCGGCGCGGCGCCGGCCGCGGAGCCCGCACCACTGGTGACGGTGCCGGTCGTCGTCGTCGGTCCCGGCCCCGTCGGAGCAGGTGCTGCCGAACCGGCCGGCGGCTGCGGCGTCGCTCCGGCACCCGAGCCCAGCGCGGGGTTGGTATCCGGCGCCTCGGCGGCCTTCGCTGGCTGCGGCGTTGCAGAGCCGGTCTCCGCCTGAGCGATCTGGATCGGCTCGAGCGAGACGTTCGACGGCTCGGGGCTCGGATTGGCTTCCGCGGACGGAGAGCCAAACGTCTTGAGGACGATCACGGTGGCGAGGGTTGCCGTCACCCCGACCGTCGCGATGAAGCGGATCATGGACTTCATGATTCTCCCGGGACACGGCGGCGCCGACGGACGTGGATGAATCCAAGTCCCGACACCAGCAACACGAGAAACCCGGCGGCACCGAGCCGCAAGGCGAACACCCCGGCGCGCGTATGACTGTTCGCGTCGGGGTCGAAGTGATAGCAGCGGTTCATGAACCCGATGGCGGTCGCGGGCTCGGCGAGACCGGCCTTGACGATCGACTCGCGCATCACCGCCGGATCGAACTCGATCCCGTAGACGTAGCGAGTGACGACACCAGTGGATGACACGAAGATGAGCGCGGCCGGGTGTGCCCACTCGGCGCGGTCCTCGACGTAGACGTACTTGAATCCCACGATGTCGGCGACGCGACGGATCGCCGCATCGTCGCCGGGCGTCGCGGCCGCGAGGTACGTCCAGCCGGCGCGCGCCGCGGCCTGCTGCTCCTCGCTGAGCGAGAGCTTCGTGATGTAGCGCTCCTTCATCTTCTGGAGCTTCTCGAGCGACTCGTTCGGCTCGAGAGTGATCGTCACGATGCGGAACTGCGCGCCCGTGCGGAACGCCACCGGCTTCTCCGAGCCCGGCATCGTCGCCGGCTCGGTGATCTTCGGAAGCGCTGCCGTCAGGCCGTTGAGCTGCAAGCTGCAGAGCATCGGGCAGTCGGAGTAGTTGAACGTCAGGATCGTCGGGAGGTCACCGCGCAGGAGCTCGCCGAGCGTGACACGGGTACCCTCCGAGGTACGGAACGCCGCATCGAGCGGGAGCCGTGCACCGATGTGCTCGTCCACCGTGACACCGCTCCCCTTGTAGGTCGGCGGCGGCGGCAGGACCA
>JACCRC010000438.1 GCA_013813765.1 Deltaproteobacteria bacterium
GGGCAAGGGCCAGGTCGTCCACTCGCAGGGCTTCTTCATGGTGCAGACCACCTGCCCGCAGTGCCGCGGCTCGGGCAAGGCGATCAAGGATCCGTGCGACGACTGCCGCGGCCGCGGAACGCGCGCCGAGAGCTCGACGATGACCGTCACGGTGCCCGCCGGCGTCGACGACGGTCAGACGCTGCGACTCGCGAACAAGGGCGAGACCGCACCCGGCGGCAGCACGGGCCATCTGTATGTCGTGCTGCACGTGCAGGGCGACGAGCGGTTCCGCCGTGAAGGCGACGACATCCTCACCGAGATGAACGTCAGCTTCGTGAAGGCGGCGCTCGGCGGCGAGATCGATGTCTACACGCTCGAGGACAACTGCAATGGCACCGCGACGGTGAAGCTCGAGCCCGGGACGCAGCCCGGCGACGTGCTCGTGCGCCGCGGCCATGGCATCCCGCGCGTCGGCGAGGCCGGGCGCGGCGATCAGGTCATCCAGTTCAAGGTCGAGATCCCGAAGAAGCTCACGTCGAAGCAGGAAGCGCTGCTGCGCGAGCTCGCGAGTGAGCTCGGCGAGGACGTCGAAGAGAAGAAGAAGGGTCTGTTCGGCCGCAAGAAGTAGCTGGGCGATCGACCTTCGCACCGCCCTTCGGCGGTGCTGCGCGACCCGGCGGAGCCGGGCCTTGCTCGCTCAGCGCGGCGGGACGTACAGCTTGATCTCGACGCGGCGGTTCGCGAGCCGGCCCTTGGGCCTGTCGTTCTCGGCCACCGCCGTCTCGAACCCGTGGCCTTGCACGTCGATCCGCGGGGCGGCGATGCCGATGCCGACAAGCGCCTGCTTGACCGCTTCCGCGCGGGCGCGCGAGAGGTCCGCGGCGAGCGCCTCGTAGTCCGGAGCTGGCTCGCCTTCCTTCGCCTGGGCGAACTGCTTCGCCTCGACGTTGTCGGTGTGCCCGATCAGCACGACCTTGATCGTCGGATGCGCCGTCATCACCGCGGCGATCTTCTTCAGGTTCGGCAGCGCCGAGTCGCGGACCACCGTCTCGCCCTCGCCGTAGAGCAGGCCCTCGATGGTACCGCGCAGGTTGTCGACCTCGAGTGGCACGGTGTCGGGGCAGCCGTCGTCGTCCTCGACGCCGTTGTAGGTCTCGGGCACGCTCGAGCAGCGATCGGCGATGTCGAGCACCTTGTCGAGGTCGTTGTCGATGTCGGGGCAGCCGTCGAGGTCCTCGTATCCGTCGGCGTCCTCCTCCTGCGCGGGGCACCTGTCCTTCGCGTCGGGGATACCGTCCTGATCCCGGTCCGCGATCTGCTCGTCGGGCAGGACCTCCTCCGGCTTCGCCTTCGCGCCGATCTGGAGCTCGATCCCGACGGAGAAATCGAGCTCGGCCGCGATGTAGCGCTCGATGCCGGGCATGAAGGACACGCGCGCATCGAACCGCACCGTGAACCGCTTGCCGGTGTCGAAGCGCACGCCGCCGCCGAGGTAGCCCTCGCCGAGGATGTCGGTGTCGAACGTCTTGCGCGCCGACGACAGCGAGATCGGCATGCCGCCACCGACGACGACGAACGGCTGCAGGCGTCGCCCCGGGAGGAGCTCGAACCGGACCTGCGCGCGCGGGTTCAACCAGAACACGCTCGTGGCCGCGGCCTCGGTGCCGGTGTCCGGGTTGCGGACCTTGTTGGTCCCCGTCGGAGCCATGCCGAGCTCGAGTTCGGGCACGAACCACGGGAAGAACGGCCGGGCGATGCGGGGGCCGAACTCGATCGAGTTGTTCAGCGTCGCGTGCGGCGGGGCATCCGGGCCCTTCTCGCCGTTGTAGCCGAGCAGCGAGTCATCGCTGAACACGCGAGGACCGAAGAACACGCCGACCTGCGTCGGATCTGCTGCGGCGGTGCTCGCACCGAGAAGCAGCAAGGCGAGCGCGGAGGCGCGATGCATCGCGCGGAAGTATACGCCAGCGTCAGGGCATCGTGGCGCCGTCACCGGGCAAGCCGGTGACATCCGTGCGGGGCAGGAGGCCCAGCCAGCGGTCGGTGATCGGCGTGCCGAACACGTCCGCATAGAGCCACTTGTCGAGCGCTGCAAACTCGATCGGCTTGGCCGCGTCGTGCGCCGCGAAGTGGTCGTGGATCTTCGTGCGCAGCTTGAACTCGTTCAGCGCGCTGTCCGCGGTGAGGTGCTGCTCGAACCGCGGGATCAGCGCGGCGATCTCGTCGCTCGACGCCTTGATCGGGCCCGCCTGGTGCAGCGCGATCACGAGTGTCCTGCTCTGCGTGTCGAGCACGGTCGGCGGCTTCTCACCCTTCTCGTGCTTCCCGAGGTCCCAGGCCAGCTGACCGGCGAAGGCCCACGCGGCGGTCTCGTCCTCGGCGAGCGTGCCCGGCTCTGCACCGAACATCGCGAGCTGCGGCACTTCGATGTAGGCCTTCGAGATCGTGCGCATCTGCGCGAGCTCCACGGCGCTCTGATCGGGTTTGTTCTTCATCAGCATCGCGAACAGACTGCTGTACTGGCGCGATCCGATCCGAGCCCACTGCGCGCGGGTCTCCTTCGCGCTCGCCGCGTGGTACGCGCGGACCTGATCGCGGCGCTTCCTCGCGTCGCCCGCGTCGAGCTTCTCGATCATCGCGAGCGACTGCTCGAGCTCGGCGCGGAACGGCGCGGGCGCGTACACCCCGGGCAGCAAGTCCACCACCTCGCCGCGCGAGTCGCGGACGAAGTGCGCGCTGTTGCCGGTCGTCGTGGTGCGGATCGTGCGGCCGTCGCCGAAGTCGATCGTGACCTTTGGAACCGGGCGCTCGGTCGTCCAGAGCAACACGAAGTTCTCGCGCAGGAACTTCGACACGGTGGCGTTCGCGTACAGCGTCTCGCGGAAGATGCGGCTGTTCGCGCACGACAGCTCCTCGTCGAGCCGGCCGAGCAGGCGGAGCTCGAGGATCGGCTTCTTGGTCTGCTGCGCCGCGGTCTTCGCGGCCTCGAGATCGGTGTACCAGTAGAGGCGAGAGATCGTCGCGTAGCGCTGCGCCGCCACCTGATCGATCTGCGCGGCGAGCTCGTCGCGTTCGCTGCCGGGGGCCATCGCGTCGTAGCGCGCGAGCAGGGTGTCGAGCGTCGCCGGACCGCCGCCGGCCCGGAGGACCTTCGCATCGACGGCGATCTGGGTGGACGGCAAGGCGTACGCGGAGGTGCACGCGGCCAGGAGGCTCAGGGACAGCGTGAAGGGCAGGTTCGGCATGCCTTCACCCTGCGCCCGCCGACGCCGATCTGCTGTCAGGCGTTGGTAAAGCTGGGTCTTACGTCCGCCTTACATGCTCGCGCGTTACCATTCTCATGGTGCGTATCCTGGTGGTCGAAGACGAACCGAGCCTCCGCGACGGCATCGTGGACCTCCTGACCGGTGATGGTCACGACATCACGGCGGTCGGTGACGGCGTCGCGGGCGTGGAGGCAGGGCTCCGCGATCCGTTCGATCTCGTGGTGCTCGACCTCATGTTGCCGCGGCTCGATGGCATGGAGGTCTGCCGCCGTCTGCGCTCCGCGCGGCCCGGGATGCCGATCCTCATGCTGACCGCGCGCGGCTCGGAGGACGACAAGGTCCGCGGCCTCATGGAAGGTGCGGACGACTACGTGACGAAGCCGTTCTCGGCTCGCGAGCTGCTCGCGCGCGTGCGCGTGCTCGGCCGCCGCACGCCGCAGGGCGAGTCGCTCGACGAGGTGCGTGTCGATGGTGCGGTGATCGATCTCGCGCGCATGGTCGTGGTCCGCGGCGACGCGCGCACCACGCTGACGCCACGCGAGGTGGGCATCGTGCGCTGGCTGTTTCGCCATCAGGACCGCGTGGTCACGCGCGCCGAGCTGCTCGAGCAGGTGTTCGGTCAGCGCGGCGATCTGCAGACGCGCGCGGTCGACATGGCGATCGCCGTGCTGCGCAAGAAGGTCGAGACGGATCCCGCGAAGCCGACGCTGATCGTCTCGGTCAAGGGCGCGGGCTACGCGTGGAGGATGTCGCGGTGAAGACCGCGCGGACCTGGTACGCCGCGGGCCTGCTCGCGGCCGCGATCGCGGTGCTGCTCGTCGGCTGGTTCATCTCGGGCTGGGGCGACGTGCGCGGCCGCCAGCGCGCCGAGACGGAGGCTCCGACGAAGGAGGCCTCGGCGAAGAGCGTCGCGCTCGCGCACCAGTTGCGCAACGAGCTGTCGGCGCTGCTCACGCGCGAAGTGGAGCGACCGTACTTCCACTATCAGAACCTGATGCACGATCCGCGCGCGACCGGCAGCGTCGGTGTCACGCCGTCGCCGCTCGCGACCGGACCGACCGACAGCCTGGTGCTCGGCTACTTCCAGATCGATTCGAAGGGCCGCGCGACGACACCGACGATCAACGACGACGTTCCGGATCTCTCCGAGCCCAAGCAGCTCGCCGGCAACATGCGGTTCCGCACAGAGGTCGGCAAGAGCCTCGTTGCGCTCGCGCCGCCGAAGCGCGAGGGCACGCTCGTCGCAGAGGTCTCGCCCGTGAAGGTGAAGCGTCCCCCTCCGCGCCAGCAGCCGCCGCGGCAACCTCCCCCGACGCCGACGAGCACCGAAGTCGTGCAACCGGAGCGAGTCCAGCAGCAGGCGCAGCCGCAGGTGTTCGAGATCGACGAGAACAGCTACGTCCAGAACTGGAACTCGAACACGATCTACCAGCAGTACCGCAACGCGCCGGGCTTGCGCCGCGATTCGGTGGGGAACCTCAGCTCGGCGAACGCGCCCGAGCCTGCGCCAGAGACTGTACCGGTGCCCGTGCCCGAGGCCGTGCCGGCGACCGACGTCGTCGTCACTCCGCCGCCGCCGAAGCCGCAGGTGCAGAAGCGCGTGACTCCGGCCGCGCGCTTCACGCCGCCGCCGATGGCGCCCGAGCCCGCGCCGAAGCCGGTGCTGATCACCGTGGCGCCGCTCGAGTGGCGCACGATGACGTTCAACGGTGCACCTGCGCTGCTCGCGGTGCGCGATGTCGACACGCCCGACGGCGCGCTCGCGCAGGGCTTCGTCGTCGATCGCGCGGCGCTGACGTCGTGGCTCGCGTCACACGCGGGCGACACCGTCGCGGAGCTCCGCCTCGGCGACGATAGCAGTCCGGAGATCGCGCCCGGCTGGCACCTCTCGGTCACGCCGAACCCGCGCACGATCGCGGAAGCCGCCGCGAGCGCCGCGCACCTCGCGACCGCGTTCCTCCTGCGCTTCATCATCCTCGGCGTGATCGCGGCGTTCGCGGCCGCGCTCGTCGTGCTGCTCGTCGCCCGCGCCGAGAAGATGGCGCGCGAGCGCAGCCAGTGCGCCGCCGCAGCCGCGCACGAGCTGCGCACACCGCTCGCCGGCCTCCAGCTCTACGGCGACATGATCGCCGATGGCCTCGGCGATCCGCAGAAGACGCGCGACTACGCGAAGCGCATGAGCGAGGAAGCGTCGCGCCTGGGCCGTGTCGTCTCGAACGTGCTCGGGTTCTCGCAGCTCGAGCGCGGAAACCTCAGCCTCGATCCGACGGTCGGCTCGCTCGATACGGAGCTTCGCTCGCTCGCGGAACGCGCCGAGCCCGCCCTCGATCGAGCCGGAGCCGCGCTCGCTCTCGACGTCGCGCCGGATCTCTCCGCGAAGTTCGACCGCGACGCGCTCGCGCGAATCGTCGGGAACCTCCTCGACAACGCGGAGAAGTACGGTCGCGAGGCGGAGGATCGAACGATCGAGCTGTCGGCGCGGCCCGCCGGAGCCGATTCGGTCGAGGTCGTGATCAGCGATCACGGCCCGGGCGTGACCGAGAAGGCGCGCTCGAAGCTGTTCACACCGTTCACGCGCGGCGTGCCCGCGGACGGTCCCGCGGGCCTCGGCCTCGGGCTCGCGCTGTCGCAATCGCTCGCGCGCGCGATGGGCGGCGACCTCGACTACCGCCCGGGCGAGGGCGGTGGCGCGGCGTTCGTGCTGCGGCTACCGCGCGCCTAGGCCGCGTTGCGATAGGTCGACAACAGATTCGCGAGCAGCACGCCGAGCAGCTCGCCCTTCGCAGACACGACGAGCACGTGGTCCGCGTTCTCGGCGCGCACTGCGTCCCACGCTTCGTCGAGCTCGCACTCGGCGTCGAGCATGATCGACGAGCGCGCCATGTGGTCAGCGACCCAGCCGCCCGGATCGCACTTCAGCGCGCGCACGGCGTCATCGCCGGAGAGCACGCCGCACAACACGCCGCTGTCATCGACGACGACGACCCAGACGCGGTGATCGAGCAGCGCAGGCAGGAGGTCCTCGAGCGGGGTCGAGACGTGCACCACGGCGAGCGGCGGTGCGTGGCGCGTGAGCGTGCGAAGAGTTGTGAGACGGAGCGTCGGCAGTTCAGTCGCGTACGTCATGCAGATAGATGCCACGTGGGGCGCTACCTGTTGCACGCTGAAACATCGCGACACGTCACGACGGTAGCTACTTGAAATTGTTCTTCCACTCGCGAATGGCGGCGAACACGCTGACGGGGTCCGGCTGCGAGCCCTTCGCAGCTGCGGCGGAGATCACGGCGGGATCGGCGGCGCGGAGGAACGGGTTGGTCGCGCGCTCCTCGGCCATCGTCGAGGGCACCGATGGTGTGACGAGCGCCGCGAGCCGCGTGGCGATCGCCGCGTTGTCGGGCTCGACGGCAGCGGCGAACTTGAGGTTCGACGCGGTGTACTCGTGCCCGCAGTAGATCTTCGTGTCGTCCGGCAGCGCCGCGAGCTTCATCAGCGCGCCGTGCATCATCCCTGCGTCGCCCTCGAATACGCGGCCGCAGCCGCCGCAGAACAGCGTGTCGCCGGTGAACGCGCAGCCCTCGACGAGGAACGTCACCGCACCGAGCGTGTGGCCGGGGTTGTGGATCACCTTCGCGCGCAGCGATCCGAACGCGACCTCGTCGCCATCGTTCACGGTGCGCGTGAACGCGACCTTGACCTTGTCGGCATCGGTCGCGCCGATCACGACGTCGATGCCCGGGTGCGCGGCGACGAGATCCGCGATGCCGCCGGTGTGATCCCAGTGGTGGTGCGTCGCCCAGATCGCGCCGAGCGTGACGTTGTTCGCGGCGAGCGCGGCCTCGATCGGCGCGGCCTCGCTGGGGTCGACCACTACCGCGCGGCCGGCGTCGATCACGAGGTACGCGTAGTTGTCCTTGAGGCACGGTACCGCGACGACTTGCATCCGCTGTGTCTATCATGCCGCTCATGAAGGCGATCGTCCTGCGTGGCCACGGTGGACCTGAGGTCCTCGAGCAGACGGAGCTCCCGCTCCCAGAGCCGGGACCTGGTCAGGTCCGGATCCGGATCGCGGCAGTCGCGCTGAACCACCTCGATCTGTGGGTCCGCAAGGGCGGGCCCGCGTTCAAGCTGCACTTCCCGCACGTGCTCGGCGCCGACATCGTCGGGACGGTCGATGCGGTCGGCCCGGGCGCGACGGTCAAGGTCGGCGCGAAGGCGGTGGTGCAACCGGGCCTCTCGTGCGGCACGTGTGCGCAGTGCCTCGGCGGGCACGACAACCTGTGCCGCTACTACAAGATCCTCGGCGAGCACGCGAACGGCGGTTACTGCGAGGCGATCTGCGTGCCGGAAGGCAACGTGGCTCCGTATCCCGAGCGGCTGAGCTTTCCGCAGGCCGCGGCGGCGATCCTGCCGTTCCTCACCGCGTGGCAGATGGTCGTGCACAAGGCGCGCGCCGCGCCCGGTGACACCATCCTGGTGCACGGGGCGGGCTCGGGCATCGGCGTCGCGGCGATCCAGATCGCGAAGCTGCACGGAGCGCGCGTGATCGCGACGGCAAGCACGGAGGACAAGCTGAACCGCGCGAGCGAGCTCGGCGCGGACGTCCTCGTCAATTACACGAGCGGCGACTTCGTCGCGGAGTGCCGCGCACAGACCGGGAAGCGCGGCGTCGATGCGGTGATCGAGCACGTCGGCGGCGAGGTGTTCGCCGCATCGCTGCGTGCCGTGCGCGCCGGCGGCCGGATCGTCACGTGCGGCGCCACAGCGGGCTTTCATCCCGCGATCGATCTGCGCCACATCTTCTTCCGCCAGGTCGAGGTGCTCGGCTCGACGATGGGCAGCAAGGCGGACCTGCTCGCCGTGCTCGGCCACGTCGAGGCGGGACGGCTCACGCCCGTGGTCCACGAGGTGCTCCCGCTCGAGCGCGCGGCCGATGCGCACAGGATCCTCGAGCGGCGCGAAGCGTTCGGCAAGGTCGTCCTCGAGCCGTGAAAACCGGTACGATGGGCGGGATGAGTCAGCCGCCGCCGGGGTCTACAGGGGCGCCGTTCGTCGGTGAGGCCCTGAAGTTCTTGAAGGACCCGTTCACGTTCACGCTGTCTCGCACGAAGCAGCACGGGAACATCTGGAAGACGAAGATCCTCTCCGACACGGTGGTGTTCTTCGCGGGGCCGAAGGCGTTCTCGTTCTTCATGGACCCCGACAACTTCACGCGGCAGAACGGCTCGCCGAAGTTCCTCCAGGAGCTGCTTCATCCCGATGCGGTGCCGTTCCTCGACGGTGATCGCCACAAGGCGCGCCGGCGCCTGTTGCTCACCGCGTTCACCGATCCGGCGCTCGACAGCTACCTGCCGAACACGTTCGCGATCCTGAAGCGGTTCGTCGACAAGTGGATCGGCGAGGGCGAGAAGCCGATCGCGGGTGACCTCTCGCAGGTCGGGTTCGATATCGCCGACATGCTGTTCGCAGCGAGCGATCCGGCGACCAGCAACCTGCAGGGCGCGGGGGACTTCGCGCTCATGAACAAGGGCACGTTCGCGCCGCCGGTGAACCTGCCGTTCACCGCCTACGGCAAGGCAATCCGCGCGCGCGATCGTCTGCGCACGTACATCAAGGCGCAGGTCGCCTCGAAGGATGGCGCCGGCACCGCGCTCGGCGTGCTCAAGCAGGCGCGCGGACCCAAGGGCGAGCAGCTGTCGTCGGAGGAGCTCGAGATCGAGCTGCTCCACTTCTACTTCGCCGCGCAGGGCGGCCTCACCGCGGCGCTCGCGTGGGCGTTCACCGTCCTCGGCGAGCACCCGGAGCTTGCGGCGCGGCTGCGAGCGGAGGCCGATGCGAAGCTCGCGGCGGACGCGGTGCCCAACCTCCAGCAGGTGCGCTCGCTCGATCAGGCGCGCGCGGTGTCGCGCGAGATCCTGCGTAGCTATCCGATCGCGCCGACCACGTTCATCGGCGTCGCGAAGAAGGACCTCGAGATCGATGGCTACGGCATTCGCGCGGGCTGGAAGGGCGCCGGTGCGATCTGGGCCACGCTGCAGGACGGCTCGACGTTCACCGACCCGACGGTCTTCAAGGGCGACCGCCTCGGCGACGAAGCGGTCAAGGCGCTGCCGAACAATGCGTTCGTTCCGCAGGGCGGCGGTCCGCCTGATGGACATCGCTGCCCTGGCGAGGCGCTGATCCAGCTCGTGATGCCGGCGTTCTTCGGATGGTTCACGCGGAACTACGGCCTGACGTACGCGGCGCAGGACGCATCTCCGGGTGGCGGCGGCCTCGGCCCGTTGCCGAGGAGCGGCGTGCGCGTGACGATCACGAAGCGGTGACCGACGGTCCCGATCGCGCGCTTGCTCGATTGCCCCCTAGCGTGCGTTTGCGCGATCGAGCGCGTGACGGATCGACGCGAGGATCTGCGATGCGTTGACCGGCTTGGCGACGAACGTCTCCGCTTCGCCAAGCCGCGCGTCGGCGGCGAGATCGATGTGGCCCGAGATGTAGATCACGGGCAGCTTGGGGAACCGGGTCCGCAGCCGCGCCGAGAGCTCGGTGCCGGAGATGCCGGGCAAGCCGATATCGGTGACCAGGAGGTCGAGCTGCTCGAAACTGGGAGCGACGGCGAGCGCGGTGGGGCCGTCGTGGACCGGCAGCACCGAGTAACCGTGTCCCTCGAGCGTGCGCGTCAGGTACCGGCGCACCATGTCGTCGTCCTCGACGAGGAGGATGCGCTCGCCGCCGGCGTGCATCACGCTGCGCTTCGCCGCGGGCTTGCTGACCAGCTCCGAAACTTGAGGGAACAGCACGTAGAAGCGGGTCCCCTTGCCGGGTGTCGAGGTGACGTGGATGTGCCCACCGTGGCGCTTGACGATGCCGTACACCACGCTGAGGCCCAGACCCGTGCCTTGCTCGCGGCCCTTGGTGGTGAAGAACGGCTCGAAGATCTTTTCGAGGATCTCGGCGCTCATCCCCTGACCCTCGTCCTCGACGACGATCTGCACCCACGTGCCCTCCGCGGCATCGGTCGGAAGCACCGACCCGCGGCGGAGCTCGACCGCTTCCGCGCGAATCGAGAGGCGACCGCCATTCGGCATGGCATCGCGGGCGTTGACCGCGAGGTTGACGAGCACCTGCTCCAGCTGCCCCGCATCGGCGCGAACTCCCATCGTGCCGTCGGCCAGCTGGAGCTCGATCCGCACCTGTTCGCCGAGCAGGCGCTTCAGCATCTTGCTCGACGCGATGATCATCGGCGCGACGTCGAACGTTGTCGTCTCCGGCTCCTGCTCGCGGCTGAACATCAGCAGCTGCTTTGTCATCTGAGCTGCCTGCGTGCCCGCGGTCTCGATCTCTCGTAGGTCGTCGATGCCGGGATGCTCGGGGTAGTCGTGTCGAAGCAGCTGTGCGCTGCCGAGGATCACGCTCAGCAAATTGTTGAAGTCGTGCGCGATGCCGCCGGCGAGATGGCCCATGGCCTCGAGCTTGGTGGCCTGGATCAACTGGGTGTCGATCTGCTGGGCCGCCGTCACGTCCGAGCAGAGCACGATCGTTCCCACGAAGAGACCGCCGAGATCCGGCGCACCGGCCCACAATCCCGACGCGCAGCACTCGACCTTGCGGACCACGGCGCTCGGCAGCACGACCTGGATCACGCCCGACTCGGCGCGATCTCCGGTTCGGCGGGTGGTGAACAGCCAGCGAAACTTCTCCGCGCCCTTACCGCCGATGAGCTTCTGCCAGGTCTGGCCGACAGCACTGGCCGCGGTCGTCGCGAACAGCCTCTCCGCCGCGGCACTCATGCCGGCGACACGGCCCGATGATTCGATCAGACATGCCGCCTTCGGCAGCGTCGCGATCAGGCGGCGATGATCACGGAGGATCCGCAGCGGCTGCGTGTCGAGCATGTGCCGGACCCGACGCGCGAGCTCGGTCGGCGCGATCGTCGGTGGTACGACGAGGTCGGCTTCGGTCACGGCATCGCGAACGAGACCTTCGCCGATCACGACACACGGCTGGACAAAGCGCTGGGCATGCGCGGCGGCGACGAGCTCCCAAGTCGTCGCCTCATCGGCGCCTTGTCGATCGACGATGACGGTCGCCGGCCCCAGCGTGCGCGCTGCGACCGCGGCATCCGCTGCTGCGACCGCATGGAGCGACAGCCCGACGGCCGCCATCGCGTCTCGCAGACCCGTCGCGGGCTCGCCGGCGTACAGCACGACGTGTTGGTTCGATCCTCGGTCGATCAATCGTCAGAAGCGTACCACCCGCGCCGCGACCGGAGGGTGCCTAGGGCCGGCGTCGCTGACGGGCGAGTATCTGCTCCTCGATCTCGGTGACCCGTGCCGCGGCAGCCGCGTTGTCGGGCTCGAGGACCAGGATCGCCTGCAAGTGCGCTGCCGCCTCGGCCAGGCTGCCCGCGGCCCCAGCTTGGTCGGCGAGCTGCTGGAACTTGGCGGCGAGCAAGCGCAAGCGTTCGCGCACGCCAGGGTGCTCCGCATCGATGCTGCGCGCGGCCAGGAGGTGATCGAGTGCCTCGTCGCTCCCGGGGCCGACCAGCCGTCCGGAGGCGATGCGTGCGTCGGTGAGTGCGAGCTCCGCGTCGACCTGCTTCGCCGTGCTCGGCGTCGATGCCGATCGTTCGCGCCCGAGCATCGCAACGATCACGATGGTCAGCGCCGCGACCCCGATCGCCACGGCGATCGGCCACGCGCGCCGCCGCGGACGGGGCGGGGGCGGCCCTGCGT
>JACCRC010000452.1 GCA_013813765.1 Deltaproteobacteria bacterium
CCCGACGGCAGCGTCATCGTCATCGACTTCTAGCCCGTCGGTCGCGTCACTTCGCCGCGAACATCGGCAGCCGTCCGCCGATGCCGGCGACCACCGCGCGCGTCTGGCCTTCGCGCACGATCGCGTCGACGAACACGGTGAGACCCAGCGAGCCGCCGACTCCACCGCCCTGATCGAACCACTCGACACCCCGCCATAGCTCGAGTGAGCCGCGCGCCGCGAGCCCGAGCACGCCGCGCTCCTCGGTATAGAGCAGCTCGCCGCGCACGCCGAACCACGCGCGCACGTGCGAGCGCTCCGCGCAGCGCATGGCGAAGCTCGCGTAGACGCCCGAGGCATCGTGCATGTTGTCGGCGCTGTAGCTGCCGAGCCAGCCAAGCCCGATGTCGACCGCTGTCGAGTACGGAACGAGCGATGCCCATGAGAGCCCGACCGTGATCTCCGTTGCGGTGTACGAATCATGCGCGGTCGCGATGGCAGCCTTGCCCACGCCGATCTCGACGGGCGGCAGGATCGCCGGGGGTGATGCGTGCGCGATGCCGGCGACGAGGAGGAGCAGCAACGAGCGCATCGCACCCTCGCGGTGCAAGCACGGCGCCGGCAGTGGCGCGCGCCATGACTCCGATGTCTCGCGACCTGACCGCGAGACCTAGGTCTGCGCGAACGCAACCGTGGCGCGTGCGCAACACGGACCGCGACTCCGATGTCTCGCGACCTGACCACGCGATCGCGGATCTGCGCGAACGAGGCCGTGGCGCGAGGCGTGCAACCCGGCGAACCGCACGATGCACCGCCGGTTATCCAGTCTCGCCCTGATGGCCGCGCTCGCCGCACCTGCCGCGGCCGACGAGCAGCGGAGCGGTCCGATGGTGTGGGGCGCGGCCGGGCTCGAGCTGGGCTGCGCCGGCGTCTTCGCGATCGCGTTCGGCACCGATGCCTACGAATCGAGCATCACCGCACCCACACTCGCTCTCGCGCCGTTCGCGCTCGGCGGCGGTATGGCGTACCTGGCGTATCGCGCGGACCTCGGTCCGACCGGGTTGATCATCGCGCACGGCGCAATATGGACCGGGCTCGATCTGTTCATGCTCGGCACGCTGATCGATGGGCGCAACGATCGGCACCGCATGGCAATCGGCCCGGTTGCGATCACGCTGGGCATTGCGGGTACGCTCGGCGGCGGTTACCTCGCGAGCCGGAGCCGCACGGGCACGAGCGACTCGGTCTGGCTCGGCGCAGCGCCGGGCGGCTTCATCGCCGGCGGGCTCGTGCTCGGCGGGTTGCTCGTGCTCGCGGGCGGCATCGACGGCGACCACGCGGCTAGCCAGTTCACGACAGGTGCCGTCGCGGGCCTCAGCATCGGTCTCGGCGCAGCGATCTACTACACGCTCACGCACCCGGCGCCCACCTCCGGAACCAGCGCGCTCCGGTTCCCGTCGATCGAGCTCGCGCACGATCGAACGATGATCTCGTACGGCGGCGCGTTCTAGCGGACCGACGACGCGCGCGCGCTCGCAGCCTGGTTCGCCTTCGCCTTCGCGATGGCATCAGCGATCATCTCGTCCTGCTTCGCCTTGTCCTTCCACTTGGCCTGGATCTCGGGCGACAGCGTGTCGACCGGATCGAAGTAGAGGAAGAAGCCGGGCTTGACCGACGGCGCCGAGAACACCGAGATGCCGGTGTCGCGATCGTAGTGCTCGAAGCTGTGCGCGACGCGCTTGCCGCCACCGCCGGGCGCGTCCACGACAAACGTCGGCGTGTGGAAGCCCGCGGTCACGCCGCGCACTGCCTTCTCGATATCGAGCGCGGTCTGCAGCGTGGTGCGGAGGTCCTCGACGCCCTTCACGAGGTCGTGCACGTAGACGTAGTACGGCTGGACCTGGCAGTGACCGAGGCGCTTCACGAGCAGCTGCATCGTGGTGATGCCATCGTTGACGCCACGCTGCAGGACCGACTGGTTGCGCGTGATGATGCCGCGCGCAAACACGTTGTCCATCGCGCGCTTCGTGATCGCCGTGATCTCGTTCGGATGATTGAAGTGCGTGTGGAGGACGACCTCCTTGTGCAGCTTGCGGCCGCGCTCGACCACCGCGGTCAGCGCATCGAGCCACTCGTGGTCCGTGATCAGCTTCATCGGCATCACGGCCGGACCCTTGGTCGCGAACCGGATGCGGCGGATGTTCGGAAGCTCGAGGAGCTTGTTGCCGATCAGCGTGATCTGGCGCGCCTTGAGCTGGTAGCTGTCGCCGCCGGAGACGACGATGTCCTCGAGCTCGGGGCGCTCGGAGATGTAGCGGAACGCGCGCTCCCAACGATCCTCGGTGGCCTTGAGCGAGACCTTCTCGACCTCGTCGGTATCGACGCCGACCGCGTAGCTGCGCGTGCAGAACCGGCAGTAGACCGGGCAGGTGTCGAGCGCGAGGAACAGCGCCTTGTCGGGGTAGCGGTGCGTCAGCCCGGGCACCGGCGCGTCCGCCTGCTCGTGGAGCGAGTCGAGCGTGAGCTTCGGGTGGTCGGGGAGCAGGCGCGACGCGACCGGAACGAACTGGCGGCGCAGCGGATCCGTGTACGCGTTCGACCAGTCGATCAGCGACAGCAGATACGGCGACACCCGGATCGACATCGGCGCGTGGTGAAAGCCCGCGGAGACGTCGTCATAGAAGCTCTGAGGCACGAGGTCCTGCACGGCCTGCAGGAGCTTCTGGGGGTTGGTGATCGAGTTCTTCGCCTGCCAGGTGTGGTCGAGGAACGTGGCCTCGTCGACCAGCCGGTAGGCGGGAATCTTCTGCCAGAACGCTCCGTCGAGGAGCTGGCGGTGGAAGAGCGTCGACGGGTCGACGGACTTCTTGATGTGCTTGATCGGGTCGAGCTCGGGCGGTTGATTGCCGAGCAGTTTGAGCTGGGTGTCCATGGGGGGTCTCGCAGGCGCGACGAGTGGTCTCACAGAGAGAAAACGTGGATAGCTACGTCTTCAATCCATCACGTCGGGTTGGTGCGGGACGGAGCCCAGGTACCACATGGTTCACGATCGATAACATGCCGTCGCGCCTGGGCCAATCACGAACGGCGGTGGTCCGTGAACCACTGAAGCACGGCCGGCAGGAACCCGGAGCTGAAGATCGGAATATGTCCTGCGCCTTCCATGGCCCAGAGCTCGACGGCGCCGCCTGCCGGGCAGCCATCGGTCGTGTACTTCTTGGTCTCGGGGCCCGCGATGTTCGTCTCGAGGTCGATCTCGCCGGCGGCGGTGCGCGAGACCTGGCACCCGTTGTGGGTCGCCCACTGCCGCACGCTGCCGAGGGCACCGAGGTTACCGACGACGGTGGTCGGGCCATACGGCACGGTCGGATCCATCGTGCCGTGCATGTGCAGCACATTCACCGGTCGCGACGGATTGCACTTCGTGACGTCGGAGGCTGCGAGGCCGGCGAGCGGTGCGATCGCGGAGATCACGTCGGCGCGCTCGCACGCCATCCGGTACGACATGAAGCCGCCGTTCGAGTGCCCGATCACGTAGACGGCCTTCTTGTCGACCGGCCACTCCGCAATGACCTCGTCGATGATGTTGCCGATGTAGCCGACGTCGTCGGGGTTCTTGCCCCCGAAGTCACAGCACTCGGCGTCCGCGTTCCAGAACTGCTTGCCACTGCCATCGACCGTGCCGTCGGGCGCGATCACGAGCGCCTTGTCCATCGCCGGTAGCATCGCGGTGCCGAAGTACGACGACTGCACGAAGCCGGTCGCGCCGTAGCCATGCAGCACCACCACGAGCGGGTACTCCTTGCCCTCCGTCAGCGTCATCGGGACCTTGAGGTCCGCGGGCCGCTCGTCGGTTCCAAAGATCAGGGGACGGGGTGCGTCGCTATCGCCGCTACAGGCGGCGAGGAGGAACAACACGATCGGTGCGCTTCGCATGCACGTACCGTATATCGTCTAGGGATGCGGTGGCTGCTCGTTTCGTCGCTGGTGCTGGCGAGCTGTAACAATGGCCCCACGCGCGATCCCGCCGATGCGTCGCGGATCATCGCGCTCGAGCAGCGAGTTGCGACGCTCGAGGCGCAGCTGCAGCAGGCAACGGCGCGGCTGGACGCCGCACGACGCGAGCGGGAGGCCGCGGAGCGTGTGATCGCCCCCACGCCGGTCGCCGGTGCGGCGGTTGCCCCGCCCGGGCCGCCGCGCCGCGGAAGTCCCGATCCGGCGACGACCTACAACGTCCCGCTCGACGACAGCCCTGGCCTTGGACCGAGCCCCGCCCCGATCACGCTGGTGGCGTCGCTTCAGTTCCCCGAGCCATTCACCCACCGCGTGATGGCGACGCTGATGCAGCTCCTGAACGACTACAAGCGCGACCTGCGGATCGTGGTGAAGCTGCACATCGTGCATCCGCGGATGACCGCGTCGTCGATCGCTGCATGTGCGAGCGCGTATCAGGGCGCCCTCGAGCCGATGGAGATCGCGATCTGGGATGCGGCGAACGACCAGTCGATGAACCAGGGCGCGCCCAGCGGAATGCGCTCGCTCGATGAAATGGAGCTGCGCGAGCTCGCGCGCGGCCTGCGCCTGAACCTCCGCCAGTACGACGACGACTTCGCGGCGTGCAAGGCCGGCGTCGCCCGCGACACCCCCGTGCTGAGCAAGCTCGGTCAGCGCGGCGTGCCGCACTTCTGGGTCAACGGCCGGCCGCTGTCAGGGGCGATACCGATCGCTTCGTTCAAGAAGGTCATCGACGAGGAGCTCGAGATCTACAAGGCGGACAAGGCCAGCGGCGGCAAGCTCACCAGCTACTACGAGCGCCTCACGAAGAACGCGCCCACGGCGCCGTGACTATTTTCTACCGAGCTTGATCGGCGCGTCGCTCGGCGGTGGCTCCGCGATCGAGAGCTTCGGATGCAGCTCCTTCGTCGTCGCGCACTCGGAGCCGGCGTCACGCGTGATCTGCGAGCGCAGCGCGAGCGTGTGATCGATCCAGGCCTTCTGGACGGCCTCGGGCACCTCGTGATCCGCGAGCGTCTCGCGCAGCACCTGGAGGCGGCGCTCGAAGTGGCCGCCGAAGATCGTGTGCTGCGCGTGCGCGGTGCGCATCGGCCGCCCCGTGTACGTCACGTCGGGTGCGCCGAGGAAGCCCGCGGTGAACTGCCACTCGCGGTCGATCAGCTGCGGCTTCGATTTGCCCTGGAACATGAAGCCGATCATCACGTCCACGAACAGGCGGTCGTAGAAGTCGGTCAGCACGACACGGAGCTTGTCGCCGCCGATCTGATCGAACAGCGTCGAGTCCTTCACGCCTTCGCCACCGTGACGGCCTGACCGGTGAGCACACTCGTGCCGGAGAGCTCGTCGACCTGCGCCGGATCGACGATGTCGTTGACGCTCGCGCCTTGCGTCGCCTCGGCGACGCGCATGCGAGTGCCGCTCTTGTTGTGGCCCCAGCCGTGCGGCACGGAGACCACGCCCTTCATCATCGTGTCGGTGATCTCGACGGGCACCGTGATCGAGCCCTGCTTCGTCGAGACCTTCGCATCGCCACCGTCGACCAGACCGCGGGATGCGGCGTCGTCGGGATGGATCATCACGGTGCAGCGCGGCGGGCCCTTCACCAGGCGCTCGCTGTTGTGCATCCACGAGTTGTTGCTGCGCAGGTGACGCCGCCCGATCATCACGAGCCCGTTGCTCGCCGGCGAGCTGTAGCGGCGCTCGAGACGCGCGAGATCCGCGAGGTACTCGGCGGGAGCGAGGTGGACGAGCTTGTCCTTGTGGGTGAGCCGCGCAGGGAGTCGCGGCTGCAGCGGACCGAGATCCACGCCGTGCGGGGACTTCTTCAGCTTGCGGATCGACAGGCCGCCGCGGCCGAAGCCGTAGGGCCCGGTGCGCAGCGAGAGATCGATGATCGGCTCGGGGCCGAGCTTGCCGAGCAGCGTGCGAGACAGCTTGCCGAGCGGGCCGAGCCGAGCGGGCCCGCCGATCCGCGTCCACAGCTCGAGGCAGATCTCCCAGTCGTGTCGCGCATCGGGCTTGCGCTCGAACGTCGGCGGCGAGTACTTCGCGACGTTGCGCACGGCGAGCGAGAACAGCGCAGCGTCGTAGTGCGAGCGCTCGAGCGGGGACGTCGGCGGCAGGATCACGTGCGCGAGCCGGGTCGTCTCGTTCATGTACGGATCGATCGAGACCATGAAGTCGAGCGTCTTGATCGCGGCCTCGAGGCGAGGTCCACCCGGCGATGACAGCACCGGGTTGCCGGCGCTCGTGATGAGCGCGCGGATCTGCACCTTGTCCTCGCCGTTGCCCGGCGTCTCGATCTCCTCCGCGAGACACGAGATCGGCAGCTCGCCGCCGAACTCGGGGCGACCGCTGACGCGGCTCTTCCAGCGACCGAAGCCACCGTCGAGCCCGACGATATCGGCGAGCGGCAGCGGATCGACCGCCGGGGTCGAGAACATCAAGCCACCGACCTCGTCGAGGTGGCCGGTCAAGGCGTTGACCACGTAGCACAGCCACGCCGCCAGTCCGCCGAACTCCTGCGTGCACACGCCGATGCGGCCATACAGCACGGCGCGCGGCGTGTTCGCGAGCGTGCGCGCGAGGTTCCTGATCGTGTCGGCAGCGATGCCGGTGATCGGCGCCGCGCGCTCGGGGGTCCACGGCTTCGCGGCAGCCTCGACCTCGGCGAGGCCGGAGGCGGCAACGCGGCAGCGCACGAGCTTCTCCGCGAACAGCACGTTCACCATCGCGAACAGGAGCGGCGCGTCGGAGCCGGGCCGGATGAAGTGATGCTCGTCGGCCTTCTCCGCCGTCTCGGTGCGGCGCGGATCGAGGACGATCACTTTGCCGCCGCGATCGCGGATCGCCTTGAGGCGGCCCTTCACGTCAGGCGCGGTCATGATGCTGCCGTTGGACGCGAGCGGGTTCCCGCCGAGGCAGATGAACAGATCGGTGCGCTCGATGTCGGGCACCGGCATCAGGATCTGGTTGCCGAACATCAGCAGCGCCGCGAGCATGTGCGGGAGCTGATCCATCGACGTCGCCGAGTACGCGTTCTTCGTGCCGAGCGTGCGCATCAGCAGCTGGCCGTACGTGATGAGGCCGAGGTTGTGAACGGTCGGGTTGCCCTGATACACGGCGACCGCGTCGCGCCCGTACGCCTTGCGGATCCCGACGAGCTTCGACGCGACGAGGTCGAACGCTTCCTCCCAGCCGACCTCGCGCCACTCCTCGCCGTCGCGGACCAGCGGCTTGGTCAACCGGTCGGGGTCGTGGTGGAGATCCGCGAGCGCGGTGCCCTTGGGGCAGATGTAGCCCCTGGAGAACGGATCGTCGTCGTCGCCGCGTACCGAGAGCACGCGGTCTCCTTCGATCTCGATGGCGACACCACACGTCGCTTCGCAGAGTGGACAGCTGCGATACACTATCGTGGGCATGGCGACCTCGAAGTCGACCTTAGCAGGGAATTCCGGAGGGGAGCCGTTGACGGTCGCGCAGCTGCTCGCGCTCCATCCATTCCCCGCCGAGTACGAGAAGGAGAAGCGCATCGAGCGCCTGTGGACGTTCGACCTGCCCTGCACCCCCGAGAAGATCTGGCCGCACATCGCGGACACCTCGCGGATGAATCGCTCGCTCGGGACCGCGGAGATGTTCTTCGAGGAGCGCGACGGCAAGCGGTTCGGCAGCTCGAAACCTGGCGGAGTGAAGCACGAGTGGGTGGAGGTCCCGTGGAATTGGGTCGCGAACCAGTGGCTGACCTGTCTGCGGATCTACGAGCGCGGCTTCATGCGCGTGATGTACGCGATCCATCGCGTCGATCCGACTCCCACCGGCTCGCGCGTCTACCTCTACTTCGGCGCCGTGCCACGCGGTGCGCTCGGCAGTGCCGCGCTACGGCTCGGCTTCCCGAGCATCGAGAAGGCGTACAAGCGCGTACTCCCGTCGCTCGGTGAGCAGATCAAGCGCCTCGAGCCGGCGCAGCTCATGACGCCCGCACCGACCCTCGATCCCAACGCGGAGCAGCGGCTCAAGGCCCAGCATGACGCGCTGATCGCCCGGGGACTCGACCGCGCTTGCGTCGATACGCTGTTCGCCTGGATCCGGAC
>JACCRC010000453.1 GCA_013813765.1 Deltaproteobacteria bacterium
GCCGACGGCAGCACCCGAGCCATCGCCGCCTTCGCCGCCCGTGCCACCGATGCCGGCCTTCGCCGAGCACAGCATCGTCGACGCCCCACCGTCGCCGCCTCGACCGCCGATGCCGCCAGCGCCGCCGATGCCGCCGTCGCCGCCGGTGCCGCCGGCGCCGCGCTCGATCGTGTTGTTCGTGAGTGTCGGCGCGGTACCGCCGACGATGAAGATGCCGAACACACCACCACCCGCGCTGCCGGCGCCTCCGCCGGTACCGCCACAACCGCCGGCCCCGCCGCCGCCGCCGTGTGCACCGAGACGGTCCTTCCTGTTGCCGCCCGAGCAGCTCGTGCACGCACCACCGCCACCGCCGGCACCACCACCACCACCACCGCCGTTGAAGCCACTCGTGCCGGTCGCCGCGGCGCCGTTCACCCATTCACCCGAGCTCACGGTACCCGCAGGGCTCGAACATCCGGCGACGCCGGCGCCGTTGCTACCCGCTCCACCAGACGCTCCGTCGGCGCCCTCCATCGGTGCTGCCGGAACAAAGCAGGTCTGGCTCTGCCCTTGGGTCTGGAGCGTGCCGTCGAATCCGCCCTGCGATGCCGCACCGCCCGCGCCACCACCGGCGCCGCCGCCGGCCATGCCGGGGAAGCCGTTGATGCCGCTGAACTGCGTGTAGTTCGTCGCCGGCGGACAGCGATTTCCGCCGCCGTTGCCACCGTTGACGCTCTGCCCGCCACACGAGAAGACCGCGCCGTTCGTGAACTGCCGGCTCTGGGTCGTCGAACATGGAAAGGCCGAGGTCAAGAACCCATTGTACGAGCCGTTCACCGAGCCGGTGCCGGCAGGGCCCGTCGCGCCGTTTCCACCGGCCGAACCCTCGAGCCCGGGACCACCACGCCCCGCGAAGATCTGGTTGTCCTTGATCACGAGCGACGCGGCGCCGCCCGACACGTAGACCGCGTACGAGTTGCCCGACGACTTGCTGTTGTACGAGCCGCGCACGACGAAGCCTTCGAACGTCACGTTGGTGACACTGATCGCGACGACGGTTCGATCGTGGTTGCCCACCGAGGTCGCGCCCTGGATCAGGGTCGAGGTCGTCGTGAGGTGCCGGTCCCAGGTACCCGGGCGATAAGCGCCGTAGAGGTTCTTGCCGCTGACGAGCGTGACCGCCTCGTTATACGTGCCATCGGCGACGCGCACGTTCGGACGCCCGAGCGTCGTCGCGCGAGTGAGACCGAACGTGATCGTGCGGCATGGATGATTGCCGGTGCCGGTGCCAGCAGGTCCGAGGCCGCACGTCGAGTCATCGGCGGCAGCCGGGTCCGTGATCGAGACGTAGACCGACGTGTTGTCGAGGACGAACTCGCAGCCGTCGAAGCTCGAGCTGTTGAGATCGCTCGTGCCGGGGCTGCACGCGATCACGCATTTCGGCGAACCGCCCGCGACGCTGCACTGGCCGGTCGAATTCGCGCCGGTGAAGACCTGCGTGCAATCGTTGCCGCACGAGCCGCAGTTCGCGGTCGTGTCGTAGGCGCCGGTCCCCGCGTTGCGGAAGCCATTGTCGACGGTGCCGTTGCAGTCGTCATCGAGGTAGTTGCACGTCTCGGCCGACATGTTCGTACCGGCCGTGGCGGAGCAACTCGTGGTCGAGCCGCCGCCGCCGCAGATGGTCGTGCCGAACCGCTGGCACACGCCTTGGCCGGAAGAGCAGGCGTTGCCGAGCGTGGGGAACGTCTCGTCGACCCTGGTATCGCAGTCATCGTCGATCTGGTTGCAAAGCTCGCTCCCCGGCGCGCCTGCGGTGACCGAGCACCGCGTTGTCATTCCGCCACTCGCGCAGACCATCGTGCCGAACCGCTGGCAGGCGCCGGTACCGGCCATGCAACCGTTGCCAAGCGTTGGAAACGTTTCGTCGGTCCGGTTATCGCAGTCGTCGTCGAGCGCGTTGCAAAGCTCGATCATCGGGCTGCCCGCCGTGACCGAGCAGGTCGTCGACATGCCGCCGCTCGCGCACACATTCGTCCCGAAGCGCTGGCACGTTCCGCTGCCCGCGGAGCAGCTGCTGCCCAGCGTCGTGAACGTCTCGTCGGTCCTGGTATCGCAATCATCGTCGACCTGGTTGCAGAGCTCGGTCGTCGGTGAGCCCGCGGTCACCGAGCACTCGCTCGCGGTGCCGTCTGCCTTGCACCGAACGCTTCCGAAGCGCTGGCAACCGCCGACGCCCGGGCTGCAGAGCGTGCCGACGCCCGGGAACGTCTCGTCGACCCGCGTGTCGCAGTCCTCATCGGCGTAGTTGCAGATCTCGGCGCTCGGAATCTGGCCCTCGCAGATGTAGCCGACCGAACCACCGCACTGGCGCGCTCCGGGGCACGTGCCGATGCCGGCCACCGTGTTCGAGCAAGCCTGGCCGCCGCCGGTGTCCTCGTCGATCAAGAAGTCGCAGTCGTCATCGTTACCGTCGCACGTCTCGATCGCGGCCGTCGGGGCGGAGCACGTCGACCAGCCCGTGGCCGAAGCGCATGTCTGCGTGCCGAAGCAGGTGCCGACCCCATTGGTGCTGGTGCACGCACGGCTCGCGCCTTCCATCTCCGCCGTGCACGTGCAGCTTCCGCCCACCGGCTGGCAGTAGCTTCCGGGATGCGTGCCGGCCGGGTCGGCCGCGCAGGTGTACCTGGTCGGACATTCCGTGGTGCACTCCGTCGCGCACACCTTCTGATTGTCGATCGTGAGGCACGCCGCGCCGGTGCCGCACTCGGCATCGGCGGCGCATGCGAGACACAGCTGCGGCGCGTCGGGAATGCAGACCCGTATTGGGGCGCCGCCGATCGTGACCTCGCGGCACGTCCATTCCGAGGGACAGTCCTCGTTGCACGCTCGCGTGCACACACCACCGACGCCTCCGACGGCCTCGACGCAATAACCGCCGACGCAGTCGGAGTTGTTCGAGCAGTCCTCGCCGAGCTGACCGGTCGCCGGCGGTGCGTCGCGCCGTGGCGGCGCTGCATCGCGCGTCTCGTTCGAGCCTCCGCACGCCACGAGCAATGCGACGAGGGCGCCGGCGATCGGCAGGAACAGACGGTGAATTCGGCGCGAGCTCAGGGGCAAGCTCCGCTCGTCACCTTGACGCGGTGAAAGTAGGCGACGCCTGGATTCGACCCGCCGCGGTCGACGTAGGTTCCCCCGAGCAGCGTGATGATCACGGCGGTCGGTGGGCGAGCGAGCGCAGCGCTGCGGCGCGACGTCCATGTGTTGTTGTCCGGACTGGTCTCCATCTCCATCGTTCCGGCCGCGGTGTCATGGCGAATCCGCCACCACCGCATCGCCACGGGATCGAACTCGACCGGAATCGAGTTCGTGACGCCGCCGCTCGAATGGACGATGAGGTGGAGGCGATTGGCGTACGCCGACATTTCGAAGCCGAGCGCCGAGTCGATCTCGACGGCGAACGAGGTCTCGACGCCCACTTCCTGGTTCGCGGGCACGACGTCGACGGAGGCATTGCCGCCGAGCATGTCGTAGCGGCCGCGGCTCTGCAGGCCGTTATAGATGCGGCCGACATTGGGCGCGATCTGGATCGAGAGCCGGCCCGGCTCCTCGGAGACAACGACCGGCTCGTTCGCAGGCAGCCATAGCTCCCACATGCCGGCGTCGACGCGACTGTCGAGAAATTGATCGAACAAGCACGCCGGAATCTCGCGGCTGCGGCACACCCCGGTCTCGCATGCGCCATCGATGCGCACGTTCAAGAGTGTCGAGTAACCACACGCCGTGCCGTCGCTCTGACCGTCGCACTGCGACAGCTGCTCGGGAACCGCGCAGCCGCCGACGCCGTCGCAGATCATCTCCTGCGGGCAATTGACGTCCTCGCACTGCGTGATCTGGGCTTGAAAACAACTGGCCAGCCCGAAGGTCGCGACGATGGCTGCAGTCAGTTTCCGCACGCCTCCATGGTATCCCCTGCGGCGGCGTCTGTGTGGCTCGCCTGGTTGTTGCCTACTTCGCGCACCGTGTACGACCTCGCCCCCCGGCGAAGGGACCGAGTGGCCGGCGTCGGGGCTCAGGAGCCGCGAAGGTCGGCGAGGAACGACTGCGCCCACGCGCTCGCGGTGTCCTGCCAAACAGTCGAGCGCAGCGCTGCGTGACGCGCGACGCGATCCGCGTGCGCCATTCGCAGCGCGCAGTCGAGATCGGAGGCAACGCCATCGACGTGATACGGGTTCGTCAGCACCGCGAGCGGCATCCGCTCTGCCGCTCCGCAGAACTTCGAGAGCACGAGCACGCCGGGGTCCGCCGCGTTCTGTGCCGCGACGTACTCCTTCGCGACGAGGTTCATGCCGTCGCGCAGCGGTGTGACGAGTCCGACGGCCGCATCGCGATAGAGCTGCGCGAGCACGTCCTGATCGTACGAGCGGTAGAGGTAGCGGACCGGCACCCAGTCGGCTTCGCCGTACGCGCCGTTGATCCGGCCGACCAGCGTCTCGACGCGCGTGCGCAGCTCGGCGTACTCGGGGACCTCGGAGCGCGTCGGCACCGAGACCTGGACGAACGAGACCTTGTTGCGCCACTCCGGGTAGCGCTCGAGCAGCATGGCGAAGCCCTCGAGCCGCTCCGGGATGCCCTTCGAGTAGTCGAGGCGATCGACGCCGAGGATCAGCTTGCGATCACCGAGCAGGCGATCGAACGAGCCGACCTCCGGATCGGGAGGACGCTGTGCGGCCTCGGCGAACCGATCCGGATCGATCCCGACCGGGTTGACGCGAACGCGCTCGCGGGCGCGGTGCTCCGCCTCGGGCCCGAGCAGGCCGCGCGCGGTGATGATGAGGTTGTCGGCCCAGCGCTGGCACTGCAGGCCGATGCGGTCGTACTCGAGCAGCGCGCTCAGCACCTCGGCAGCCCACGGCATCGTCTCGAACAGATCGAGCGGCGGGAACGGCACGTGGAGATAGAATCCGATGCGACCGCGGTGACCGCCGCGCCGCAGCTCGCGCCCGGCGAGCATGAGGTGGAAGTCCTGGATCCAGATGTCTGCGGTGACTCCGCCCGCCTGGATCAGCAGATCCGCGTACGCCTTGTTCGCGTCGAGGTAGCAGCGCCACTCGTCATCGAGGTAGCGCACGCGGCCGGGGAATGCGTGGAGGAGCGGCCACAGGCTCTGGTTACAGAAGCCAGTGTAGAACTTATCGCGCCACGACGGCGGATAGTCGAACTGCGCGCGCGTGAACGACTCACCATCCTCGATGCGCAGGCGCAGGCCTGGATCGCGCTCGGCACCGCTCCAGCCGAGCCACATGCCGCCGGCCTGCGAGAGCGCGGGCAGGAGCGCGGAGACCAGGCCGCCGACCTCGCGCTTGCGATCGCCACTCGGTGCTGCCGGCAGCCGGTTCGAAGCCACGATCAACTTCGCCGCCGTGGGGGGACGCGGCGCGCGCGCTTGCACGACGAGATCCTCGGGTACGAGCGAGCCCTGGCGCAGTCGCGCCTCGATCAACCAGCGCAGGAAGCGATGAACCGCGGCCGGCGAGGGCAGGCGCAGCGATGCCTGGGTCCTCCGCGGCACATCGGCGACGAGGATGCCGAGGTCATGCTCGCGCAAGCTGACGAAGAGATCCTCGTCGGTGATGTCATCGCCGATCGCGAGCACGGTCGCACCGGGGTGACCACGCCCGCGCAGCCAGGCGAGTGCGTTGCCCTTGTGCGCGGCGGTGTGGCGAACCTCGAGGGCCTCGGTCACGGGCAGCCGCTCGAGGCCGCGATGCGTCTCGAGCCACTCGTCGACGGCGGTCTCCGCCTCGCGCATGATCTGGTCGTGGTGTTCGGCATCGACGCGCCGCCAGTGCAGGCACACCGAGCACGACTTACGTTCGACGAGTGCGCCCGGATGACGTCGCGCGAGCACGCTGAGCGTGTGCGCGATCTCGTCGAGCTGCGGGACCGGCGGCATCTGTGCCGACCAGGCGCCGTCTGCGAAGCGCCACACTCCGTGCTCGGCGGCGAACGACAGCTTCGGGAACCTCGCCGGAAGATCCTCGATGAGCGCGCGCGGCCGGCCGCTGATGATGCCGACGGTGACGCCCGGAAGATCACCGAGCGCATCGAGTAGCGTGGCGGTGTCGCCGTCGACGCGCGCGTCCTGCGGAGTCGGCGCGAACGGGATCAGCGTGCCGTCGAGATCGAGCGCGACGACGAGGTGGCTGACCGTCGCGAGATGGCTCCACTCGGCGTTCACGCTCGCACCTTACGTTAAGCCTCCGTGAAGGCACCGTAAGGGCGCACGAAAAAAACGGCCGCACTGCTTCCCTGCCGAGGGCTCACAGCGCGGCCGTTGAAAATAAGGGCACTCCAGTCGAGCTTCCGACGTGACCTCGCCATCGTCGTCTCACTCTTCGCGTCGAGAAATTTCTTTTACTTCGCGACCAAGATACGGCTGGTCGATGTTCCAGCTGCATCTCTGTTCTGGTGTGCCTGACAAGAGGTAGTGCGATCGTCGTGCCACTCGTGCGTCAGCGGCGATCGCGGTGATCGGTCTCAGGCGATGTCGGAACCGGCTCGAACGTGTCGTCGAGATCCTCGGCGGTTGCAGTCACCGGTGCGAGGAGCTCGTGCTCCGCAAACCAGCCAAGCTGTGCCTCAACGCGCGCGACCAGTGTGCGCCGTGCGGCAAGCCAATCGTCACACCAGCGGATTAACCCGAAGAACATCTCCCGACGGGTGATCTCGCGCAGCAGCTTCACGACCTCGACGCCGTGGCGCAGATCGAGGAGCGCGCTGCGATACGAGCGCTCCGCATCGATCACGCGATCCACCACGAGGTGGCGCAGCGTCGCGAGCGTTCCGCCGAGACCGTTCGCGGGAAGGTGCACGTCGAGCCCGTGACCTTCGAGGAGCGTCGTGAACCGTGCCTGCATCATCCCCGCATGCGCTGCGACGGCATGGAGGGCCTGAACCGGCGGCGTCGAGCCGATCCGCTTGGACTCCCTCGCGGGATGCTCGAGGGCCTGCGCCTCGGCGCGGGCCGTCTCGCGGATGAGCTTCTCGAGGAGACGGCGGTTTTCGTCACCGGAGTGCGGCATGGGTCGGCCCGGCGAGGTGCACCGAACATGCCGCGAACTGCCTTCGGTGAACCCGCATGTTAGCGATTCAACAGAGTGCGGGTTCGCTCGGCGTGCTCCGACGCCACGCGCTCACCGTGGCATGCGGAGTGCGTTCACCTACACGTAGGAGACAGCCATGAAGCTCTATTACGCACCCGGCGCCTGCTCGCTCGCGCCGCACATCGCGCTCCGCGAGACGGGCCACACCTTCGATCTCGAGCGCGTCGATCTGGCGACGCATCGCACCGCGAGCGGCCGCGACTTCTTCGAGATCAATCCGAAGGGGTACGTGCCGGCGCTCGATCTCGGCGTCGGATCCGAGCTGATCACCGAGGCGCAGGTCGTGCTCCAGTACATTGCTGATCTTGCACCCGAGGTGACGCTGATCCCGGTTCCGGGGACGTTCGCGCGGTACCACGCCCAGGAGTGGCTGGCCTTCATCTCGACCGAGCTGCACAAGCAGTTCGGGCCGCTGTTCGCCCCGAAGACGCCCAGGGACGTCGCGGCCGCGCAGCGCGGAAAGATCGCGGATCGGCTGCTCTACCTGAACGACGTGCTCGGCACGAAGGGCTACCTGATGGGCGAGCACTTCACCGTGTGCGACGCATACCTGTTCACGATGCTGCAGTGGTGCGGCAAGTTCGGGATCGACGTCGCGCTGTGGCCCAACATCGACGACTACGAGCAGAAGCTCGCGATGCGCCCGGCGATCCAGGCTGCGATGAACGCCGAGGGCATCTCCGGCCGACACCACCTGAAGAAGTCCGCGTAACGATCCGGCCAGCACATCGGTGTTATGACCGCCGCGTGCGGAGCCTCCTCGTCCTCGTGATGGCCGCGGCCTGCGGCTCTGGCTCCGGCTCGACGCGCCCCACGCCCGCGGAGGGAACGGTCGTCGCGAGCAACGTGCTGCGCTCGGACTACGCGGGCTCGCGCGCCTGCGAGGACTGTCACGCCGAGGAGTTCGCGGCCTGGCAGCACTCGCCGATGCGCAACATGACGCGCGATGCAGCGAAGGCAGAGATCAAGGCGCCGTTCGATGGCGCGCACATCCGGATCGGAGGCGACACCGCCACGATGGAGATGCAAGGCGTCTCGCGCTACATGCGGATCGAGACCGCGAAGGGAAACTCGCGCTACCGGATCACGAAGGTGATCGGTGGACGCTACCGCGAGGACTTCGTCGGCATCGACGAGAGCGGCATCGGCGTCGAGCGGGTGCTGCCAGCGAGCTACGTGTTCGCGACGTCATCGTGGCGCTACAAGGGCTACTCCGTGATGGTGAAGGAGCGCCCGGGTATCTCGGTGCGCGCGGTGTGGGCGAACGAGTGCATCAGCTGCCACAACACGCTGCCGCTCGCGACGATGCTCTACGACGAGCTCTACGGCCCGGGCCTTCCGAGCTATCAGGGCAAGCTCTCGGATCGCGAGCTGCCCGAATCGCTCAAGTGGACCGCGCGCTCGCGGGACGATGCAGGTCTCGCTCGCGCACTCACCGACGAGATCGCATTCCTCGGCGCGCCGCCGCCCGCGTCCTCGAAGCTGCGCGACCTGTTGCCGGCGGCCGCGACCGCGAGCGAGCAGTACCTCGACGGCAACAAGCTCGTCGAGCTCGGCGTCGGCTGCGAGGCCTGTCACAACGGCGCCGCCGCGCACGCGAAGGATCCAGCGCTGAAGCCATCGTTCGCCGTGCAGAGCACGCTTCTCGGGATGGCACCACCGAAGGGCCAGCACGGCACGAAGGCCCAGTGGATCAACAAGACCTGCGCGAAGTGCCACACGGTGCTGTTCACGCGCTATCCGTGGACGTGGGAGGGCGGCGAGCGGCAGAAGAATCCCGGCGGCAGCACGACGAACTCCGGCGAGGGGCGCGACTTCCAGCTCGGCGGCTGCGCGTCGCAGATGGCGTGCACGACGTGCCACGACCCGCACGCCGCCGACAAGCCGGAGGCGATGGCAGCGCTCGCGACGCCCGCGGGCAACAAGGTGTGCACCACGTGCCATCCACAGTTCGCGAGCGAGACCGCGCTCGCGGCGCACTCGCATCACAAGACCGGCGGCGCCGGCGCGTCGTGCGTCGGTTGCCACATGCCGAAGAAGAACATGGGCCTCGACTACGCGCTCGTGCGCTATCACCGCATCGGCTCGCCGAGCGACAAGCAGCGCGTCGAGGGCGATCGGCCGCTCGAGTGCGCGCTGTGCCACGCCGACAAGAGCGTGAAGGACCTCGTCTCGACGATGGAGAGCTGGTACGGCAAGCGCTACGACCGCGTCGCGCTCGGCAAGCTCTATGGCGATGACCTCGGCCACAACGCGATCAGCTCGACGCTCTATCGCGGCAAGCCGCACGAGCAGGCCGTCGCGATCGCGGTGCTCGGCGAGCTGCGAGATCGCAAGGCGCTGCCGGCGCTCGCGCCCCACCTCGCGCACGCGTATCCGCTCGTCCGCTACTACGCGGCCCGCGCACTGCAGACGATCACCGGCGCGAAGGTCGACCTCGATCTCGGCAGGCCCGCCGCGGAGCTGGCACCGGCTGCCGCGGCGTGGCTCTCACAGCAGCGGTAGCTCGCCGGTGATCGCGTCGACGTCCTCGGCCCACGCGGGACCGACGGCGCAGCACGTCTTCGTGGGCACGCCGTGGAACTCGGTATGCCCGGCATCGGTGATGAGCGCGACCGGGACACCGGCAGCTCGCGCGCGCTCGACCACCGCATCGAGCGCGGCCTCGGAGTCGACCGACACGCAGATCTTCATGAACCGGCCGGTCATCCACGCGGCCATCGGCGGCGTCATCGCGATCGAGTAGTGTTCGCGCGCCTCGTCGGCGGTACCGGCCTGCAGGATCACCCGCAGGGACGCATGCGCCCCCTGGGCGACCATCTTGCCCTTACGCATGTTCAGGTCCTTCCGCATCACGATGACCTGCTTGGCGGTGCGGTCCATGGCTACGGCAGCTTACGAGATCGGTAGTGGTCGCGCGCAGAGCTGTGCTAGATCGTTAGGGAAGGTAGCCAAGGTGCACGTAGCCGGATGTTCCGGCACGCGACTCCCAGACGGCATACCGGTTTGAAAGGCGGACGGAATGCAGACGACACCTCGTCGCGTCACCATCCAGACGTTGCGGCAGAAGAAAGAGAAGGGCGAGCGGATCGCCATGCTCACTGCCTACGACGCCACGTTCGCGCGGCTGTTCGACGAGTCAGGAGCCGACGTGCTCCTGGTCGGAGACTCCCTCGGCATGGTCGTTCAGGGTCACGACACGACCCTGCCGGTCACGCTCGAGGAGATCGCGTACCACTGCCGGGCTGTCGTACGCGGCACGCGTCGCGCTCACGTCGTCGGCGACATGCCGTTCATGTCGTATCAGGCGTCGATCGAGCAGGCGATGACGAACGCCGGCATCCTCATGAAGGAAGGCGGCTGCCACTCGGTCAAGCTCGAGGGCGGAGCCGTCCATGCCGAGCTGGTCAAGCGCCTGGTCGCCGCCGGCATCCCGGTGATGGGCCACATCGGCCTCACCCCGCAGAGCTATCACCAGCTCGGCGGCTTCAAGGTCCAGGGCCGTGACCCGGGTGGACGCGAGCGTCTGCTCGACGACGCGCGCGCTCTCGAGGAGGCGGGCTGCTACTCGATCGTCCTCGAGGCGATTCCCGCCGATATCGCCCGCGACATCACGGCGTCGCTCTCGATCCCGACGATCGGCATCGGCGCCGGCACGGGGTGCGATGGCCAGGTGCTGGTCTCGTACGACATGCTGGGCATGGACGAGACGTTCAAGCCCCGGTTCGTGCGGCGCTACGCCACGCTCGGCCAGACCATCAAGGCCGCGGTGGGCAGCTACATCGCCGACGTCCAGACCGGCGCGTTCCCGTCGGATGCGGAGTCGTTCTCGATCGCCGAGAACAAGGCCACCCCGACCTCGATCGACCCGGCGCTGTACTCGACCGCCGGCAAGAAGAAGTAGAGCCACCCCGGGTGCCGGCGCGGCCACGCACCTGCGACGCAGGTCACCCACGAGACGGTTCCTCACCATGGCTACGACGTCATGATGGGGGACATGGCCCAGTGACTCGGCCTATCCTGGGCGGATGAGGAGCATCTCGGCGCTAGTCGTGATCACGTTGCTGGCGGGTGCGTGTGGCGACAACCTTGTGCCCGCGACCGACGCCGGTCCAGCCGACAGCTCGGCATCGGCGAAGTGCGGTGACCTGAAGATCGAAGGCGACGAGGACTGCGACGACGGCAACCTCGTCCTCGACAGCGTCTGCGATACGACGTGTCACTTCACGTGTGGCAACGGCGCGCTCGACAGCACCGTGGGCGAGAACTGCGATACCTCGATCGCCAGCGGTGCGGGTGCGTGCCCGAGCGCGTGCAATGACAACGATGCCTGCACCTCCGATGTGCTCAGTGGCAGCGAGTGCGGCGCGATGTGCCTGTCGTCGCTGATCACCACGCCAGCGGATGGCGATGGCTGCTGCCCGTCGGGCGCGAATGCGAACACCGACGACGACTGCAGCGCGATGTGCGGCAACGGAACCGTCGAGGCGGGCGAGATGTGTGACACCGGCATCACGGCCGGCGCCGGCGCGTGCCCGATGAGCTGCAACGACAGCCAGAGCTGCACCACCGACACGCTGATCAGCGGCAACACCTGTCAGGCCCGCTGCACGAACACGCAGATCACCACGCCGATGAACGGCGATGCCTGCTGCCCATCGGGCGCGACGCCCGCGAACGACAACGACTGCTTGCCGACGTGCGGCAACGGCGTGGTCGATTCCGGCGAGACCTGCGATACCGCCATCACCACCGGCACCGTCGGGCGCTGCCCCACGACCTGCACCGACGGCATGGTGTGCACGCGCGACGTGCTGTCGAACCCGGGCACGTGCACCGCCGCATGCACGTTCCCCCCGATCACGATGCCGATGAACGGGGACGGCTGCTGTCCCGCGGGCGCGAACATGCTCACCGACACCGACTGCATCCCGCGCTGTGGCAACGGCGTTCGCGAAGGACTCGAGCAGTGCGATGACGGCAACATGGTGAACAACGACGCGTGCACGAACAACTGCATGAACGGCGTCGTGCCGACCGCGTTCCGGTTCAACACGCTCGCCCTGCGCGATCCACACGCGTACACGACGGTGTTCCTGTCGTGCTCCGACATCACCGACAGCTTCCTCGGCAACGCGGTGAACGAACAGATCCGCGATCAGATGACGATGGACGGCGACAACGACGGCAACCTCGACTTCTCTCCGACGGTCGTGTTCCGCCCGCTGAACCAGACCGCGAACGCGACCACGCCGCTCGAGGTTCACTTCGCGGAGTGCACCTCGCCGGTCGCCGGCACGTCGTGCAGCCCCGGCATGATGGCGCCGATCCAGCTCACGGCGACGAACCAGGCCACGCAGTGCCTCGGCGTGCTGCCGGGTACCGTGCGCCCGTACACACCGCCGGTGACGGCGACCTCCGCACCGTGCTTCGTGTCGAACCAGTCCACGGTGAGCGTGTCGCTCTCGGGCATCCCGATCACGCTGTACGACGCGCGGATCGCGGCGACCTACGTCG
>JACCRC010000425.1 GCA_013813765.1 Deltaproteobacteria bacterium
GCTACCCAGTACCGCTGGTCCGAGAGCTCTCCCGCAAGCCGTGTGCGGGAAATCCGCGAGCACGGTTTCTACGGGGGTCGTATGGAAACTCGCGCAATGCGCGAGGGAAAGTAGACCTACCAATGCCTGCGACCGTCGTCGATGCTGTGGAGTCGCCGTTCCCGTGTCCATGCGCGTGTCACGAGCAGCTGACACTCGACGAGCGCGCGGCCGGCATCGAGGCGCTCTACCGGTTCGACGACGCGATGCGCGGCTGGGGACAGGAAGTGATCTGGGACCTCGCAGCGCCCACGCTGTGGCGGATCCAGCAGCAGCTCGGCGAGGTGAAGTGGGTCGCGGTGCGCGACGGCGCGTGCATTCACTCGCGCCTGCTCGGCTTCTGCGTGCACGAGACCATCCACGCGATGTGCGGCGATCCGACCGCACCGAACTACGGCACGCCCGTCGGGCTTCCGTACGGTGTGCCGGAGTCGGTGCCGCCGATCGATGAGGCCGCGTTTCTCCTGCCGTTCAACAGGAACGAGGCGCGCGCGTTCACCGGACTCGCTGCGGTCGCCTATCGCCTGTTCACGATCGAGTGGCCGCTGCGCAACGCGCGCGACGTCGGCACCTATGGCTTCCCCGGCGGCAACGCGCTCTCCGATGTGCCGCCCGGCTACCGTCGCGTGCCGCACTACGATCACGTGCACCACCAGCGTCGTTACGTCGCGCTCGCGAAGAAGCTCGAGGACGAGGCGCGCGACTGGTTCACGCAGGCGAAGCTCGACGAGATCAACGACCGGTTCACGGCCGCAGAGACGATCGGAAAGAAGTCGCGGCCGCGCGCGTTCCCGTCGGCGCGCGAGGTGGCGCGGATCAAGCCGAAGAAGCCCGGTCGTAACGATCTCTGCGTGTGCGGCTCGATGCGCAAGTGGAAGCAATGCTGCGGCGCTCAGCTCGGCGATTGACGTATCCTGGGAGCATGAAGCTCGGGTGGCTGGTGGTCGTCCTCGCGTTCGCAGCGTGTAAATCGAACGACGAGTGCGAGGCGCGCGCGGCGAAGGCAGAGCAGATCGCTGCGGAGGCGCGCAAGGAAGCCGAGGAGGCGAGGCAGGTGAACGAGAAGCTGAGCAAGGATCTCGCCGAGCTCGACGTCAAGCTCGAGGCAGCCGTCGCGACGGTCGGTAACGCGCAGAACGATGCGGATCGTGCGGCGGCGCGCGCGAAGCTCGAGGAGCTGCGCAAGGAAGCGCGGCCGATCCCGATCAATCCGACGAAGTCGTCGGGACGGAAGCGCGAGGACTGTTTGAACAACCCGCTCGCGAAGGGCTGCTAGGGAAGCCGATACGTGTACGGGAGCATCACGGAGTCGCACCAGCACGGCCCGCCCATGTAGCTGACCTGGGCGAGTAGCGTGCGCGTTGCCGGATCGAACGCGAGAGAGATCCCGACGGTCTCCGTCGGCGTGCAGGATCCCTCCTCGTCATCTCTCAGCGGACGTGGCGTGAACTCCTTCGTCACGTCGAACCGGCGCTCCCACACCACAGTGTTCGTCGTGTTGTCGATGAGCCGCGCATACTCGCCGTCGTGGTCGGTGCGGAACGTCGTGACACCGGGCATCGGGTCGTCCTTCGATCCGAGCGGCACGGTCGAGCGATAGCCGCCGCGGTCGAGCTCGCGCTGCACCATCGCGACGCGCGCGACGACCTTCGTGCGGTGCTCGGCCGCGAGTGGCTCGTCGTATCCGGTGTACTCGTCGGCGATCAAGATCGGGTGCGTGGTGCGTTTGCGCGGATTCGCCACGTCGACGAACATGATCTCGTACGCGGGATACCCGCGAGCGCTGTCGCCGGGGTGAACCCCCACGGCCATCGTCGAGCCGTCGGCGGAGATCGCGGGGAAGCCGATGTCCCAGCTGCATGACGGCATCTCGCTCCCCCCTACAAGGCAGGCTGCGTCGAGGAACGGTGAGCGCGCCGCCGGTGGAGGCGGAGCCGGCGGTGCGGCCTTCGTCGGCGGAGGCGACGGTGGGAAATCGCGGATCATCACGAGCGTCGGCGCCGGGATCGAGAATACGATCGGTGGTGCGGTCGATGCAGGTGCCGAAAGTGGCACCGGGTCGTTCGACATCACGAGCTTGGTGCCGAGCGCGGTGACGGTGATCGTTGTCAGCAGGAGGCGCTTCATCCGCGCACCCGCTGCACGTAGTCGTGCTTGCTCTCGCCGCAGAACTCGGGCCCGTGGGCAAAGGCCACCTCGGCGAGCACGGTGCGCGTTTGCGGATCCCACGAGAGCGCGACGTCTCCGACACCGATGGGCTGGCAGCGTTCGCCATCGAGCTCGCGGTTCGGGAACAGCTCGCCGACGGCGAACCGGCGCTGCCACAGCACGGTGTTCGAGGCGAGGTCGATGATGCGAGCTGCGTCCATGTCGTACTCCGCCTCGAGGCCGGCCGCCTGGACGAGCTCCGACGCCGTGCCGCGGCTGCCGAGCCGAACGAGCGAGCGATACGCACCTTCGTCGAGCAGCCGCTGGGCGGAAGCGGCGCGGCGGTCGACCTTCTGCTGCAGCGCCTGGTGCTTGCGCTCGGCCTCCTCACCTGCGGTTCGGTCCACGTACTCGTGCGGCGACAGCACCAGCATGTCCTTCACGCGCTTGCCGGTCGTCGCGTCGATGAACCGGATCGAGAGGCCCGGATGACCGCGCCCGTTGTCGACCGGGATGTACGCTGCCGCGATCGTCGATCCGTCGGCGGAGATCGCCGGGAACCCGCTGTCCCACGTGCACGATGCGTGCGATTGGGTTTCGGGATCCGACGTCACGCACGCCGCGCGGATCACCGGAGTCGTCGCGCGGGGGGGCGGAGGCGGTAGCTCGACGAGCGCCTCCTTCGGAGGCGGCGGCGGCGGTGCGTGCACCACGATCGGCTGCGGCGTCGTGATCGGGATGATCGCCGAAGTGGCGGGCTTCGCCGCGGGCCTCGCGATGGTCGGCTCTTGGCGCGCGGAGGGCGTCAACGCGATCTTCGTGGCGACCGCGGTCGCGATGGCGCAGGTGGCCACAATACCGATCGTGACCACCCGGTTGGAGCGGGGCGGGAGGGCGGAGCGGGTCAGCACCCGAGGCAGAGCTGCAGGCGCCGTACCGCGCATAACCTGGCGTCGTGATTTACCTCCTGACAGCGCGTGGCAGGAGGGACACGCTGCGTGTGTTCCTCCGCTAGGATGCGCGCATGTCGCGTTCGCTGCTCGCGCTCGTCGTCGCGGTCGTTGCGTCGGGATGTTCAAACAAGCCGGGGCCCGCTCCGCAGGTCCCTGCGAAGCCGCAGCCGCCGTCGGAGCCGGTCGCCGCTGGACCGAGGGGCGTCGAGCCGCCACAGCCGACGCTTCGGTTGCCGCGGAACTTCGTGCCCACGGGCTACGCGGCGCGCCTCGACATCGATCCGGCGAAGACGAAGTTCGATGGCTCGATCGCGATCACCGGCGTGATCGATCAGACGTCGTCGGTGATCTGGTTGCACGGCTACAAGCTGAAGGTCGGCAAGGCCACCGCGACGAAGGAGAGCTCCGAGATCGCGATCACGGTGACGAACGTCGGTGAGGATCTGCTGCAGCTGCGCGCGTCGAAGCCACTCGAGGCCGGCGAGTGGACGCTGATGATGGACTACGCGGGCGAGCTCGACACCGTCAGCACGTCCGGTGCATTCAAGCAGGTCGTGGCGGATCAGTCGTACGTCTACACGCAGCTCGAGTCGATCTTCGCGCGACGCGTGTTCCCATGCGTCGACGAGCCCGACAACAAGGTGCCGTGGAAGCTGACGCTCGACGTGCCGGCGAAGCTGGTGGCCGTCGCGAACACGCCGATCACGAGTGAAGCGCCGCTCGCCGGCGACAAGCGCCGCGTCGAGTTCGCGCAGAGCAAGCCGCTGCCGACGTACCTCGTCGCATTCGGCATCGGGCCGTTCGAGATCGTCGATGGTGGCAAGACGAAGGGCGGCACGCCGGTCCGGATCTTCACGCTCGCGAAGCGCGCAGCGGATGCCGCGTTCGCGGCGAAGACGAGCGCGAAGCTCCTCGAGATCACGGAGGAGTGGTTCGGCATTCCATATCCGTACGAGAAGCTCGACATGCTCACGATCCCGGTGACCGTCGGGTTCGGCGCGATGGAGAACGCGGGCCTCATCACGTTCACCGAGACGCTGATCCTGATCGATCCGAAGAACGGATCGAAGGCGAGCCAGAATTCGTGGCTGCTCGTCGCGGCGCACGAGATCGCGCACCAGTGGTTCGGCAACCTGGTGACGATGGCGTTCTGGGACGACATCTGGCTCAACGAAGGGTTCGCGAACTGGCTCGAGACCAAGATCGTGCAGAAGCTCGATCCGTCGTGGCACGCCGACCGCAGCGAGCTCGACATGCGAAACGGCGCGCTCAACGCGGACAGCCTCGTCAGCGCCCGGCAGATCCGCCAGCCGATCACCACCCCCGACGACATCCTCAACGCGTTCGACGGCATCACCTACAACAAGGGCGCGTCGATCCTTCGCATGTTCGAGAACTACGTCGGGCCAGACGTGTTCCAGAAGGGCGTGCGCGACTACATCGCATCGAAGGCGCACGGCAACGCGACGTCGGCGGACTTCGCCGCGGCGATCAGCAAGGCCGCGGGCAAGGACGTCACCGCCGCGTTCGCCACGTTCCTCGACCAGGCCGGCGCGCCGCAGCTGACCGTCACGCAGTCGTGCGCGGGACCTCCGGTCGTGTCCTTCGCGCAGGCCCGCTACCTCCCGGTGGGCGCGCCTGCTGCCGTCGCGACGAAGCCGTGGTTGCTTCCCGTGTGCATCGTCTACGAGAAGGGTGGCAAGCGCGCGGAGGCGTGCACGCTCGTCGACGAGCCGACAGACCAGATCAATCTCGGCAAGACCTCGTGCCCGCGGTGGGTGATGCCGAACGCGAACGGTCGTGGGTACTACCGCGTCGCGTACACGACGGCGCAGCTCGCGACACTGCGCGATGTCGCGTGGCCGGAGCTGACGTGGGACGAGCGGCGCGCGATCTTCAACGACGTCGTCACCTGGTCGGGACAGGGCAAGGTGCCGCTGATGCTCGCGCTCTCGTTCGTGCCGAAGATGATCGTCGGTAACGATCGCTTCACGATGGGCCCCGCGCTGGGCCTGCCCACCGGCATGGACGACTGGGTGCCCGCGGAGCTGCGGCCGAAGTTCGAGTACTGGCTGCGCACGACGTTCGGTGCGGCGGCGCTCGCGGCGGGGCTCGTGCCCAAGGACTCCGACTCGCTCGATGTCGAGTCGACGCGCAAGAGCCTCATGTACAGCATCGCGTGGACCGCCCGCGATCCGAAGCTCGTCGATCAGGCGGTCGTGCAAGCGGACCGCTGGCGCGAGCTGCCGCAGGCGATCCGCAGCCTCGTGCTCGAGATCGCGGTCGATGCGAAGCCCGAGGTGTTCGCGAGGATCCTGAAGGAGGTCCGCACCGAGCCGGACCGCACGCGTCGAGACGAGATGTACGGCGCGCTCGGCAGCGTGCGCGATCCGAAGCGGCAGCTGGAGGCGCTCGCGCTCGTGCTCGACAAGTCGTTGGATATCCGCGAGACGATCTCGCTCCTGTGGGGTGGCTCCATGGATCAAGGCCGTGCAGTGGCTCGCCGGTTCTTCAAGGATAACCAGGCCGCGATCCTCTCGCGTCTCCCGCAGGACGCGGTGACCTCGCCGATCGCGTACTACGCCTATCTCTTCACGAACGCCTGCCGTGCGGATCAGCGCGACGAGATCACGGCGTACGTGCGCAAGGAGTTCACGTCGCTCCCCGGCGGCAAGCGCGTTGTCGATCAGGCGATCGAGCGCATGAACCAGTGCATCGCGAAGCGCACGGTGCTCGAGCCCGAGATCCGGGGCTGGCTGACCGGCGTGAAGATCCCGAAGGCAAATGCGCCGAAGGACAAGACCGACGAGCCCGAGCCGAAGCCCAAGAAGAAGAACAAGGATAACAAGTCGATCAAGGGCGCCGAAAAGAGCCCGTAGATCGCGTGTAACCGGGGACGGACCCCCGGGCACTGTGTGGCGAGAAGGTCGATTCCGGCGCGCTCGCGGTTGGGCGTGGAACGGATCGCGAGAGGACCGCTATGCCACGCCTGGCTCGATGGACTCGTCTGTTCGCTGCGTTTGCCGTCGTCGCGTCTGCGAGCCCAGCGCTCGCTCAGCCGGCGGCCGGCAACCTGCCGATCGATACGTTTCGGCCCGCGATGGATTCGCGCGGCTACCTGACGCTCAATGCATCGCAGCCGCTCGGGCACAAGGAGGTCTCGTTCGGTCTCGGCGCGCTGTCGTGGGGGCACCGGCTGCTGCAGTTCGAGAACGGTGGTGCGTCGTACTCGGTCGACAACGTCCTGACCGCGACCTTGATCGCCGCGGTCGGTTTCAAGGTGGGTCCTGCGGAGCTCGAGCTCGGCGCCTCGCTGCCGCTCGCGATCCTGTCGGGCGATCGTGGCCCCGACGATCTCGGTGTCGCCGCTGATCCGAATGACGACCTTCGCTACAAGCTGGACGGGCAGGGCCTCGGCAACCTCGGCGTTCACCTGAAGACGCGGTTCTTGAAGACCAGCCGCAAGCCAAACATCGGGCTCGGCGTGATCGGCAGCCTCTACCTGCCGACCGCATCGAAGGACAAGTTCCTCGGCGAGGCGAAGCTGACGCCGCAGGTCATGGGGCTACTCGACAAGGAATTCTGGCGCGGCCGGCTGCGCATGACGATCAACGCCGGCATCCGCGTACGGCAGACGACGTCGTTCACCGATATGGGTGAAGGCGGCGCGACGCCGACGAACCGCACGATCACCGCATCGGCCGAGCTGCCGGGGGGCTTTGGCATCGCCTATGCGATCGCGCCGCAGAAGTTCGAGGTCATCGGCGAGGTGTTCGGCGCGCTGCCGCTCGGATCGCACGAGGACTACCAGCCGGCCGAGGTCATCGGCGGTGTGAAGCTGTACCTCGCGCGCAACTCGTTCCTCTCGCTCGGCGCGGGGCGCGGTCTGTCGCCGTCGAAGGGTGGCAGCCCCGATGCGCGTGCGTTCATCGGCATCGTGTTCGAGCCGAGCGTCGGCGACAAGGATGGCGACGGCATCAAGGACGATCTCGACAAGTGCCCGCTGATCCCGGAGGACCTGGACGACTTCGAGGACGAGGACGGCTGCCCCGAGCCCGACAACGACCGCGATCAGATCCTCGACGAGGACGACAAGTGCCCCAACGTGCCCGAGAACCGCGATGGGTTCCAGGACGAGGACGGCTGCCCTGACAAGCACGTCAACGATCGCGATGGCGATCGCATCGTCGACAACCTCGACAAGTGCCCCGACGATCCGGAGGACTACGACGGCTTCGAGGATGAAGACGGCTGCCCGGATCCGGACAATGATCAGGACCGGATCCTCGACGTCGACGATCTGTGCCCCGATGCACCCGAGGACTACGACGGCTTCGAGGACGAGGACGGCTGTCCCGATCTCGACAACGACAAGGATCGCATCGTGGACAAGGCCGACAAGTGCCCGATGGAGCCGGAGAACTACAACAACGTCGACGACACCGACGGCTGCCCGGATCGCGGCATCACCGAGCTCACCGGCAGCGGCATCATCACGCTCGAGCCGATCCAGTTCGAATACAACAAGGCGATCATCAAGAAGCAGAGCTATCCGATCCTCGACGCGGTGATCGCGACGATGAACGGCAACCCCGACATCGCGCTGATCGAGGTCCAAGGTCACACCGACGAGCGCGGCGACGACGCGTACAACCTCGAGCTCTCCGACCGCCGCGCTGCCGCGGTGATGGAGTACCTGACGACGCACGGGACGATCGCCGAGCCGAACAAGCCCGTCGATGCGAAGCGCCTGACGTCGCAGGGCTACGGCGAGACGCAGCCCGAGGACCGTCGCCACAACGAGGCCGCGTGGGCGAAGAATCGCCGTGTCGCGTTCATCATCCTGAAGCGCAACACGGACTGAGTTACAGTGCCGGCGATGCGCCTCGCGCTCGCCGTGTTGTTACTCCCACTCGCGGTCGCGCGCAACTGGTACAAGCGCGGGCTCGTCGTGAAGGACTTCCAGCACCCGACGACAAGCGGTGCCGCGATGATCGCTGCGGCGCTGTTCGCCGGCCTGGTCGGCCGCTAGCGCCTTACTCGATGTCGCCCTTCAGCATGACGTAGCCGTCATCGGAGCCGATCGACATGTTCCGCATCTGCAGACCAGCGACGGCCGGGAGCGGGATGTTCACGAGGAGCTTCGAGACCGTCTCGATCTGACCGGCGAGGCAGGCCTCGGTGGCGATCGACAGGTCCTTGTCGGTGAGGCGGGTGACGTTGTCGATGTCCTCGAGGACGGTGACCTTCGCGGTCGGCTTGCCGAGCTGCAGCGCCACGCCGTAGCCGTTCGAGGCGGGGACAACCTTGAGCTCGATGGTCGCGTTGATCGCCGCCTTCGCGACCGGTGCACCGTGGTCGGTGAACGTGGCGATCATGTCGCCGAGGATGAGCTTGAGCTTGCCGTCGGCCGGGTCGGCGCTGATCATCGGCGGGAGGCTCATCGAGATCTTGGTGTTATCGAACGTGCCGCCCTCGGCGTGCATGTCGAGGTTCATGAGACCCGTCATGTGCAGCTGCGCCATCATCTGGTTGACCATGTCGTCGGCGATGCCGAGCGCGAAGCCGTTGCCCGGGTCCATGTTCGGCAGCGAGTTGTCGGTGAAGATGTAGCCGGGGCTGCCCTCGGTACCCTTGATCAGCATCTTCGTGTCGAGCGTGATCCACGCGCCGTGCATGTCGATGTCGATGGCGGTCGGGTCGACCTCCATCTTCAACGTCTTGCCCATCACGACCATCTCCTGCGGGCCAGCGAGACCGCCGAGCGCCTTGTTCATCATCGGCTCCATCGCGAGCGGCGCGGCCTTCGAGATCACCCAGCCGAGTAGCTTGTCGAGGGAGAGCAGATTCACGATCGTGCCCGGGATCCCCGACGCCTGGATGTCGAGGCCGGTGATCGTCACCGACTCGCCCGTGAGCGCCGTCTTGAAGCCCTGGTTACCGGCGGGCGTCACGACGAGGATGCCCGTCACGACGACGCGCGTCGCCTTGACGCGGAATGCGGTGCTGCCATCGACGCAGGCGACGGCGTAGTTCGCGTGGCCCGGAACATCGAGGCCATCGATCTGCGCGCGGAACGAGAGACCAGCCTGCGTCGGAACGATCGCGATCTCCGCGTTCGACAGCGAGACGCCATCCACGTAACCACGAGCGTAGAGGCAGTCAGGTCCGTTCTCGTCACCGGAGCGCACCATCGGCTGCATCGGCGCGAGGATCGACATGAAGTTCAGGCCCTCGATCATCGGGCCCGCCGCTGCGGAGAGCTTCTGGAACGCGGTCTTCGACATCGCGGCGTTGATCGCGCTCTCGACGTTCGAACCGACCGGGCGGAGCTCGCCGGCGAGGACCGCGCGAGTGTCTTCGGCAACCGCGCCTGCCTGGTCGCGCGCCGTGGTGTTGATCAGCGTCGCGCCGGGCTTGATGTCGATCGTCGCGGTGAACGAGCCGTCGGCGTTGAGGTTCGCCTGCACGCCGTTGACGAGGACCTTCTCGACGACCTCGCCGGAGACCTCGTTCGGCGTCACCGTGCCCTCGACCTTGATCTGGCCGGCCTTGTTCTGGATCAGGCTGCGCTGCGGCGACGTCACGCGGAGGACCGGTGGGTCCTTGATGGCTTCCGGGGAGTCGTTGCAGGCGGCAACTACAGCGAACAGAGCGGAAGCGAGGATGACGTTGCGCATGGCTGGCCCGACCTAACAGCAAGCCCGGGGCCGTATGAGGACCCTTCCAAGTGGCTGAAGCACCTACGACGCAGTGCGTTGAAGTCCGCGCGTCGCAACTGGATCTTCCAGGCCAGCCGGACCCACGTGATGCAAATCGGCAGGTCGAGTCGCCACTAGCCGACGGTGACCTTGCCGACGCCGCGCGCGGTCAGGACCGCCGGGAGTCGGGGCCGGAGGTCGCCCTGGAGGACGATCGTATCGCCGTCGACGACGCCGCCGCAGCCGAGCGCTTGCTTCAGCTCCTTGCACCAGATCTCGAGCTGCTTCTCGGGGAGGCCGAGCTTCTCGATCACCGTCGCTTCTTTTCCGCCCCGCCCTTTGCGCTCCATTCGCACGACCGCGCGGGCCGGGCCCTTCACGATCGGCGCTGCAATCGGCTTCGGAGCGGGACCTGCAGGTAGCTCTGCGCGGAGCTTCTCGAGCGCGGCGAACGGCGAATCTGGCGGCTTCGGTTTCGTCATCGCACTGCGCTACATCGTCGACGCAAAACGACGTGTCGATCAAGCGCCGCGGCTGGGCTAGAGTCCGGCCGATGAGGGCTGTCGTCGTCGTGCTGCTGGTCACTGCCGCGTGCGGTGACGACAGCGTTCCACCGGTGCTACCCGAGGTCGAGGACACGGTCGCGCTCGTCGATCCCACGATCGGCACCGGCGGCCTCGGCTTCGCGCATGGCAGCAGCTTCGTCGGTGCGGTCGTCCCGCACGGCCTCGTCAAGCTCGGGCCCGACACCTCGGGACCGTTTGGCACCGTCAACTTCCTCCACTACTCCGGCTACTGGGCCGGCGACGACAAGATCCGCGGCTTCTCGCACGTCCACCTGCACGGCGCCGGCGCGACCGACTACGGCGTGCTCAGCGTGATGCCGATCAAGGCGTTCGACGCGGCGAAGACGAAGGTCACCGACTACGAGTCGCGGTTCACGAAGGCCAACGAGCAAGCAGCGGCCGGCCTCTATCAGGTGTCGCTCGCGAGCGGTATCGAGGTCGCGCTCACCGCCACCCAGCGCGTCGGCGTGCACCGCTACACCGGTGCAGGCGCCGTGCTCATCGATCTGAACAAGACCCTCGAGAGCGGCACGATCGACTCGGCATCGATCAGCGTCGACGATGCGGCGCAGGAGATCAGCGGGCAGCTGCACACGCGCGGCGGCATGTCGGGAGGCTTTGGCGGGTACACCCTGTACTTCGTCGCGAAGGCAGCGACTCCATGGACCGCCCATCAGGTGTGGTCGATGGGTAACCCGCCGTCGGCAGCGATGACCGCGCAGGGCACCGGCGTCGGCGCCGTGCTCACCGTGCCCGGCAACTTCGAGATGGCCGTTGGCATCTCGCTGGTCTCGATCGCCGGCGCGCGCGCGAACCTCGCGGCCGAAGTATCGACGATCTCGGTCGACGCAGTGGCAGCACAGGCGCGTGCGAAGTGGGCCGCGATCCTCGATCGCGTGCTGCTCACCGGCGGAACCGAGGAAGAGCGGCGCGTGTTCTACACGAGCCTCTACCACGCGTTCCTCATGCCGAGCGTGATCAGCGATGTCGATGGCAACTACCAGCTCGCAGGTCAGCCGGTGCAGCACGCGACATGGAACCAGATGTCCGATCTGTCGCTGTGGGACACGTACCGCACGGTCGCTTCCCTGTACGCGTGGCTCGCGCCGGAGAGCGCGCGCGATCAGGCGCGCTCGCTCGTCGGTTTCGGCGAGGGACTCGGCGCGTACCCGAAGTGGCCGATCGCCACGGGGGAGAGCGGCACGATGCTCGGCGCGAGCGCGGAGATCGTGATCGCCGATGCGGTCGCGCGCGGCATCACGAACACGGGCGCCGACATCGCGTGGCCGCGCCTGCGCGCTGCGGCGATGGACGTAGCGACTCCACCGGGAGGGCGCGGTGGTCGGGGTGACGTCGTCGACTACATGACGCTCGGCTACGTGCCGTTGACCGGCGGACGCAGCGCGTCGACGACGACCGAGTATGCGAACGACGACTTCGCGCTCGCGCAGCTCGCCGGCGCGCTCGGCCACACCGCCGACCGCGACACGCTGCTCGTGCGCAGCCGCGGCTGGAGAAAGCTCTACGACCCGGCCGTCGGGTTCCTCCGCGGACGCAACGCGGACGGCACGTTCCCGTCGGCTGCGGACTTCGATCCACTCGACATGAGCGAGGAGTTCGCCGAGGCGAACGCGTGGCACTCGCTGTGGATGGCAGGGATCCACGATCACGCCGGTCTCGCCGAGGTGATGGGCGGCACCGACGCTGCGGTCGCGAAGCTCGAGGAGTTCTTCACGCTCGCGAAGGATGACTGGGACAACGCCGACGAGTCCGCAGCGAACTTCCCGCGCCCGTACTACTGGCACGGCAACGAGCCCGACATCAACGCGCCGTTCCTGTTCACGCAGCTCGGCCGCCGCGATCTGACGAGCAAGTGGGCGAAGTGGGTGGCCGACACGATGTACAGCGACAAGCCCGAAGGTGTCGCTGGCAACGACGACGGCGGCACGCTCGGTTCGTGGTACGTGCTCGCCGCGCTGGGGCTCTATCCCGTCGCGGGCAGCGATCGCTGGATCATCGCGGCGCCTCGCTTCCCGCAGGCGCGCGTGCGCGTCGGAGGCAAGGAGCTCCTCGTCATCGCAGAGGGTCTCTCGGAGCAGGCGATCTACGTGCAGTCCGTCGAGCTCGACGACACCGTCATCGAGGGCGCGGAGATCACGCACGCGCAGCTCGTCGGCGCGAGCACGCTCAGGTTCGTGATGGGCACGAAGCCGCAGCCATAATCTTCGTGAGCTCGGTCCTCGCCTTTCTTCGCCTCGGGCGTCCGCTGTTCCTCGGCGGCGGCTTCCTCCTCTATGGCCTCGGCGCGGTGATCGCGGCCTACAGCGGCCATCCGATCGATCTTCATCGCTACATCCTCGGCCAGTGCGCGGTCACCGCGTTCCAGTGGATGACGCACTACGCGAACGACTACTTCGACTACGAGGCCGATGTCGCGAACAAGACACCGACGAAGTGGTCGGGCGGCAGCCGCGTGCTCCCCGACGGCCTGCTCCCACGTCGCGTCGCGCTGATCGCCGCGCTCGTGCTGCTCGCGATCGGCGCCGGCGTCTCGGCGCTCGTGGTGCGCGAGGAGGGGAGCTCGCTGCCGATCCTGATCGCGATGGCCGTGCTCGCGTGGGTATACAG
>JACCRC010000427.1 GCA_013813765.1 Deltaproteobacteria bacterium
GCTACCCAGTACCGCTGGTCCGAGAGCTCTCCCGCAAGCCGTGTGCGGGAAATCCGCGAGCACGGTTTCTACGGGGGTCGTATGGAAACTCGCGCAATGCGCGAGGGAAAGTAGACCTACCAATGCCGTTCCAGTGCCCGACCTGCGCGAACCCGACCCTCGAGATCACCGAGTCCGTCGAGCTCGGTCCCGGTGACGACGACGACGAGCGCTCGCTGCAGTTGATCACATGCCCGTGCGGGCTGACGGGCGCCGCGTTCTATCGCGAGAGCCGCCGTGGTTCGGGCGAATCGTGGCACCACGAAGGGTTCCTGCTCGAGGCGGCAACCATCGCGCAGATCCGCGAGCACATGGCGCGCCGCGAGCTGCCCGCGGATCTGTTGCCGAGGCCGAGCTTTGCGATGACCCTCGCGGACTAGAGGACTCTGTAGCGCATAGGCCTGCGCCGGCCCGTCATGACGGGCGGCGCCGGCCGGCGCCCGCTAGAGCCGGTAGCCGAGCACGAGCTCGACCATCAGGAAGGGCACGTCGGCCTTGAGGCGCCCCGACGGAGTCTTCAGGTTGTAGTGGATCCACTGCGCGCCGAATCCGAACCGCACGTCGACCTTCTTCGTCGGCCGGAAGCCCTGTCCCACGGTCAGCGCGGGCGCGAGGAGTAGCCCGGTCGCACGTTCGCCGAGCGAGGTGTCTCCGGCGGCGCGCTCGACGCGCATCGCCGCGGCGACATACAGGCCGGCGGGGTCGCGCCCCGGGAACCACGTCGCGCGCGTGCCGCCGCCGAACGCGTACGTCGTGATCCCACCGCCGATCAATGGCAGATAGAACGTCGACAGTCCGGTCGCCTCGACCTGGACGGAGAAGCAGTCGCAGATCGGTAGCTCCACGCCGAGGCCGATCAACCCGACCCCGAGATCGAGCTGCAGCTGTGGCTCTGCCTCGGCGCGCGTCGCGAGCAAGCACACCAGCGCGAGCGCGGCGCGCTTCACAGCCGATACCCGACCAGGATGTCGATCGCGACGAACGGCGCCGACGACGTCAGTCTGCCGGCATCCGTATCGATGCTGTGGCGGATGTACTGAGCGCCGAAGCCGAGCCGCAGGTCCAGCCGGTCCGTGAGCCCGAACGCCCACCCCGCGAACGCACCCGCAGAGACGCCGAGCCCGGTGCCGTGCAGGTCACCGCGATCGCCGCTGACCCTGTGCACGCGCACGTACGGTGCGATGTACAGGCCGCGGCCCGAGTCACGTGCGAACCACGTGACGCGAAATCCGCCGCCGAGACCGACGACGTCGTCGCCGAGATCGAACCACGGAAAGAAATACGAGCCGAAGATCCCCGCGGACACCGACGCGGATACGCGCCGCCCGAACGGATGCTCGTAGGCGGCCTGGATCACCGAGAGGCCGACGTCCGCCTGGAGCTGCGGCTCGAGCGATGGCTCCTCCGGACAGCCCACGGGATCGCACATGATGTGCACGGACCTTTGGGGAGCCGCGAACGCGGGCATCGCGACGGCGAGCACGACGAGCACGACCAGCCGCTGCACGGCGCGGTCGTACCATGATACCGAAGGGGTGATGTCGACCGCGGACGAGATCGCCCGACTCGTGGAGCCAACGGGCGGACGGTTCGGAGAGTTCGGCGGCCAGTACGTCGCCGAGACGCTGATGCCGGCGATCGGCGAGCTCGAGGTCGCGTGGCGCGCTGCGCGGAGCGATCCTGATTTCTGGAGCGAGGTCGACGCGCTGCTCGAGGACTATGTCGGTCGCCCCTCGCGCCTCTATCGCGCCGCGCGGCTGTCGGCGGAGGTCGGCGCGCAGGTCTTCCTGAAGCGCGAGGACCTGAACCACACGGGTGCGCACAAGATCAACAACTGTATCGGGCAGGCAGTGCTCGCGCGCCGGATGGGCAAGCGACGGTTGATCGCGGAGACCGGCGCGGGACAGCACGGCGTGGCGACGGCGACGGTCGCGGCGCTGTTCGCGCTGCCGTGCGAGATCTACATGGGCGCCGAGGATGTCGTGCGCCAGTCGTTGAACGTCGAGCGCATGCGCCTCCTCGGGGCCACCGTGCATCCGGTCGAGAGCGGCACGCGCACGCTCAAGGACGCGATGAACGAGGCGCTGCGCGACTGGGTCACGAACGTCGGCGACACGTTCTATCTGATCGGATCGGTCGCAGGACCACATCCGTATCCGTGGATGGTGCGCGACCTCCAGAGCGTGATCGGCCGCGAGGCGATGGCGCAGATCTACGCCGCCGTGGGGCGGATGCCCGATGCGCTCGTCGCCTGCGTCGGTGGCGGCAGCAACGCAGCGGGACTGTTCGCGCCCTTCGTCGATGACGAGAACGTGAAGCTCGTTGGTGTCGAGGCGGCGGGCGATGGCGTGGAGACGGGGCGTCACGCCGCCACGCTCACCGCGGGGCGTGTTGGGGTCCTCCACGGCAGCAAGAGCTACGTGCTCACCCACGAGGACGACGAACGCATGGGACAGATCGCGCACGCGCACTCGATCAGCGCGGGCCTCGACTACCCCGGTGTCGGTCCCGAGCACGCGGCGTGGAAGGCCTCGGGCCGCGCGACCTATCTGGCGCGCACCGACGACCAGGCACTCGCGGCACTCGAGCGGCTCGCGCGCACCGAAGGCATCCTGTGCGCGCTCGAGACCGCGCACGCGATCGCCGCGCTCGACGAGGTCGCCGCGAGTGTCGGGAAGGACGGCATCATCATCGTCGGGCTGTCGGGCCGCGGCGACAAGGACATGGTCACCGTCGCGCAGCGCCGCAGCACGCCTGGGCAGGTGCCGTGACCGCGCGCCTCCGCGAAGCGTTCGAGCGCGCCGCTGGCGAGAAGCGCGCGGCGCTCGTGGCGTACCTGACGTTCGGCGATCCGAACGTGCAGACCTCGCTCGATGTCGTCGAGGCCGTCGCGAAGGCGGGCGCCGACGTGATCGAGCTCGGCGTGCCCTACAGCGATCCATCCGCCGATGGCCCATCGATCCAGCGCGCGATGGAGCGAGCACTCGATCGCGGCGCGAGCCTGCCGGGTGCGCTCGACGCGGTGGCCGAGCTCCGCCGCCGCGGCGTGGAGACGCCGATCGTGCTGTTCGGCTACTACAACCCGATCTTCGTGATGGGCGTCGAGCGCTTCGCCGAGCGCGCCCACGCCGCGGGCATCGATGCGGTGCTCACCGTGGATCTTCCGATCGACGAGATCGCCGAGCTCGCGACGCCGCTCGCGGCGAAGGGCGTCGCCGTGATCCCACTGGTCGCACCGACCTCGACACCGGCGCGCATCGCGCGGCTCGCGCCATTCAACGCACCGTTCGTCTATTACATCTCGCTCACCGGCGTCACCGGATCGAAGGCCGCGGCGCCGGTCGACCCCGCGCGCATCCAGATGATCCGCGACGCCGCGCAGGCACCGGTCGCGGTCGGCTTCGGCATCCGCACGCCGGCCGATGCGGCGCGGTTCGCGGCGGTCGCCGATGGTGTCGTCGTCGGCACCGCGCTCGTCGATCAGGTCGCCGGCGGGGATGCGAGCGGTGCACCCGCACGCGTCGCCGAGCTCGTCGCCGCGCTGTCGCGCGCGCTCGGCCGCTGACTCAGTGCTCTTTCGCGCAGAGCACGTTCTCGGGATCGTAGCCGGTCTCGGGCGTCATCGGTCCGTTGCCACCGTAGGTCTCGCGGTGCTTCGTCGTGAGCGCGCGGCCGGCTGCGATCTCGCCGTACACCGTCGCGCCCTCGGACGCAGTGCGGCTGTAGGAGCCGTAGTCCACGCGATACAGGCCGAACCGCGGGATGAAACCCTCGGCCCACTCGAAGTTGTCGGTGAGGCTCCAGTGGTAGTAGCCGCGCAGATCGACGCCGGCGTCGCGCGCACGCTCGAGTGACTCGAGGTTGCGCACGATGTTCTCCGCGCGTCGCTTGCCGACCTCGGTGGAGATGCCGGCCTCGGTGACGACGAGCGGCATGCCCGGATAGCGCGCTGCGTAGTCGATCACGATCGGGCCGATGCCGTCGGTGTAGCCCTCGTAGCCCATCTTCGGCACGCAGTACGTGGGATCCGGGGCGGGCAGGCACGAGCCGGTGTCGAGGCCGACGACACACGCGGTGAGGTTCGCGGGCGCGGGGAACAGTGGACGATCCGCCGACACGCCCGCGCGGAAGTAGTACTGCAGCCCGAGCCAGTCGAGCGTGTTCGCCCACTCGGGATGGTCCTCGTCAGCGGTTCCGTCGAGGTTTCCGTCGAACGTGCCCTTCGTGATCGAATCGACGAACACGTAGTGGAACAGGTAGACGAGGCGGTCGCGCGCGGCGATGTCGTCGGGGTGCGTCGACGGCGCGTTCTTGCGCGAGGGTTGCCAGTCGGCGACCGACATCGACATCCCGATCTCGGCGCTGATCCCATCGCCGTCCGCGTCGATCGTGTCCGCCGTCTTGATCGCCTTGTACATCACCGCGTGCATCGCGACGTAGTCGCGGATGACCGCGACGAACTCGGTGGTGAGCTTGTTGAACGTGATCCGGCCCGGCGGGAACTGACCGAGCCCATACGCGGCGAGCAGGTAGTTGATCGGCTCGTTGACGGTGCCCCACGTGTCGACCAGATCGCCGAACCGCTGCGCCATCAACGTCGCGTGCTGGCCCATCTCCGTGACGATCGTCGCGCCGCCGGGTCCGCCGAACCCGCACAGGTTCGTGGCCTGCGGGCCACCGGCGCAGTCGAGCGCCTTGGGATCCGCGACCCACACCGGGTTCGAGAAGTGATGCAGGGTGATCACGGGATGGATGCCCATCGCCTTCATCGCGACGAGCTGCGCGCGGTAGTGCGCGATCGCGGCCTCGTCGATCTGATCCTTGACCGGCTCGATCCGCGCCCACTCGATCGAGAAGCGATAGCTGTCGACGCCGAGCTGCTTCACGAGCCCGAGGTCCTCCATCACCTTCGAGTAGCCCTTCGTCGCATCGCCGACGAACGCGAGCCCCTTGCCGAGCCCGCCCTGAGCGACGGGCTTGGTCCAGACGTACCAGTCGGTCGAGACGTTCATGTCCTCGATCTGCGTGGCCGCCGTCGCGACGCCGAACCTCCACGAGCCCTTGCCGGCCTCACCGCTGAGAGCGCCGGAGGCGGGGTAGGTGACCGTCGGCGGCGGGTCATCCCCGCAGGCAGCCAGGAGGGAGACCCCGACGAACACGGCGAAGGCAGAGGTCTTCACGCCGGGCATCGTGCCGGAAAATCCCCTGCCTTGACACACCCGATCCGCCTCCTATATTGCGCAGCTTCGTCATGGCCAAGCTCCCGCCCTACGCCGTCCGGCTCATCGATCTGCCCGCGCACCGCACGTTCGAGGTGCCCGGTGAGCTCGTTAGCGAATGGCTGAAGGGCCTCCCCATGCGCGAGGCGCTCGGCCGTCCCGCCGAGGATCCCGAGGCCGGTGCCGGTCACGCCGATCTCGAGCTCTACGTCGACGGTGCGCACGCGTTCGCTGCGGGGACGTTCAAGGGGCACCTCCACGTCGCCTGCAGCCGGTGCGTGAACCAGGCGCGCCTCGAGATCGACGACCGCGTCCGCGTCACGTTCCTCCCGAAGCACGAGATGCCCGAGGACAACACCGCCGCCGAGGCAGGTGACGAGGGCGCCGAGGTCAACGAGGAGGATCTCGACGTGTTCCCGTACGAGGGCGAGCACATCGACCTCGAGTCGCTGTTCCGCGAGGAGTTCGTTCTCGCCATTCCCTATGCCCCGCTGTGCCGCGAGGACTGCAAGGGACTGTGCCCGCAGTGCGGCACCGACCTGAATTCAGGTACCTGCACGTGCGAGAAGCCGATCGATCCGCGCCTCGCCGCACTCAAGGGCTTGAAACTTACGTCCTGACCTGGCACATAAGCCCCCCGGAGTTTTGCCATGGCCCTTCAGAAACGACGTCGAGGACCCGCCCGCACTGCCCAGCAGCGCGCGGCGTGGATGAAGAAGTCGGGAGAGAACCACATGATGGTTCAGTCCTGTACGAACTGCGGCGCCCCGCGCATCCCGCACCGCATCTGCATGAGCTGCGGGCAGTACCGCGGCGAGCAAGTGGTCGCGAAGAAAGCTGCTGAAGAGTAGGTAGCGTAGAGTCGACGCAGCCGTGAGGGTTGTCGTCGATGCGATGGGCAGCGATCGCGCGCCGGGCCCTGAAGTTCTGGGTTCGCTGCGCGCTGTACGAACGAGCGACGTCTCCGTCACGCTCGTCGGCGATGCCGCGCGTCTCGACGCGGAGCTGACGCGCGCCGGCCGCGAGGACGCGGATCGGATCACGGTCGTTCACGCGACCGAGGTCGTGACGATGCACGACCACCCGGGCCAGGCGTTCCGCCACAAGCCCGACTCGTCGATGCGCGTCGCCGTGCAGCGCGTGCACGATGGTCACGGCGATGCGGTCGTCTCCGCCGGTAACAGCGGCGCGATGCTCGCCTGCGCGATCTTCGTGCTCGGCCGGCTCGCGGGGATCGAGCGGCCAGCGATCGTCACGGTGCTGCCCACGCCGGCGGGTCCGCTCGTGCTGTGCGATGCCGGCGCGAACACCGAGCCCAAGCCGTCGCACCTCGCGCAGTTCGCGATGCTCGGCGCGGCCTACGATCGCGCGGTCCACGGGCGCACGCCACGTGTCGGCCTGCTGTCCAATGGCGGAGAGCCCGGCAAGGGCACACCGCTGACCCGCGACGCCCACGCGCTGCTCGCGACCGCCAGCGGGCCGTTCCAGTACATCGGGTACGTCGAGGGCTCGGACCTGTTTCGCGGCGTCGTCGACGTCGTCGCGACCGACGGCTTCACCGGCAATGTCGTGCTGAAGACCTGCGAGGGGATCGCCGAGGGCATGTTCGGCCTCGTCAAGCAGGAGCTCGAGAAGACGCCGATGGCGCGGCTCGGCTCCGCGCTCGTCGCACCCGCGCTTCGCGGCCTCGCGAAGCGGATCGACTACACCGAGATCGGAGGCGCGCTGCTCGCCGGCGTGACCCGGCCGGTAGTGATCGCGCACGGCCGCTCCGACGACGCGGCGATGGCGTCCGCGATCCGTGCCGCCGCCCAGTTCGCCGAGCGATCGCTCCCTGGCCAGCTCGCCGCCGCTATCAGCGCCTTGGGATAGGATGCGCCTGATGGCCGAGCCGAAGCTGATCAAGGTCTGTCTGACCAACCAGGGCGAGGACACCGAGACGCCGTGGGCGCACGACCTCGGTCCAGCGGCGGGACCCACGGGCTCGCGGAAGGTGAAGCTCGTGAACGTCCCGTTCATGCACGCGAAGCCCACGTGGGGCGACACCATCGTCGTGTCGCCGGCCACCGAGGGCTTTCCCACCTGGGATCGCAACGGCGCCAAGTGGCAGGAGATCAGCTCGCGGATCGTCGAGGACGGCGGACGCTGGGCGATGATCGTCGACTACGCACCGCATGACGACGTCAGCAGTACGGATGCGTTCGCCGCGCTGGCGCGCGCATGCGACCCGGAGCGGCTCGTGTGCGAGGGCGCGTGGGGCCCGCGCGAAGGCGAGCCCGGTCGCGTGTACCTCGCGGTGCCAAAGGACGTGACCGCCGAGACGGTGATGGAGCGCCTGCAGGCGGTCACGCTGCCGCTCACGCTCACGCAGATCCATCCACTGCCGAAGCGCACGTCGCGCGCGCAGACGGTCGTCGGCGTCGTGCCGCACACGCCGCGCACACCGGCGGCGCGCGCGAAGACCGTCGACGAGCAGATCGAGCAAGTCGCGAAGCCGGTGCGCGCGAAGACCGAGAAGGCCGTGAAGGCGGAGCCCGCGCCGGCTGCGAAGCCGAAGGCGAAAGCCGCTCCGGCCGCGAAGGCGAGCCCGGCACCGGCGAAGGCGAAGGCGAAGGCGAAGGCAGCTCCTGCCAAGAAGGCCGCGCCCGCCGCGAAGAAGCCCGCCGCGAAGAAGCCGGTAGCGAAGAAGCCCGCGCCGAAGCCGACGAAGAAGCCCGCGAAGAAGCGGTAGCGCGCGTCTCACGCGAGATCGATCTTCGTGCGCGACGGCGCACGTGCACGAGCGCACCGCGTCGTCGACGCACACTGGTCACGACGAACCACGGCGCTACGGTTTTGGTATGAGCCCGATCGCCGAAGCCAAACGTGAGTGGCGAGCGTTCAAGAACGATCGCCCGGGACATCGATTCCAGCACGAGCACGATCGCCTGCAGCAGAAGGGACGCGGTGTCCGGCTCGGGCTCGGGATCGGCGGCGTGCTGCTCCTCGCAGCGGGCGTGGCGCTGCTCGTGTTGCCCGGGCCAGGCATCCCGCTGCTCGTGTTCGGTCTCGCGCTCCTGGCCGGTCTATCGGGTGCGCTTGCGCGCAAGCTCGACCGAGCGGAACCGGTACTCCGCCACGAGGCGAAGAAGGTGAGGCGAGGGTGGGATCATCTTTCCGGTGGAGCGAAGGCCGCGGTCTGCGCTGTCGCCGTCGTCGGTCTCGCGGCCGTCGCGTACGGCGCCTACCAGATCATCATCTGATCGCGTCGGTGCAGGCCTTGTACTGGGCGCAGTCGGAGTGCTTCTTCGCGCACTCGGCCTCGGCCTTGAAGTGCGCGGCCATCTCCTGAGCGGCCGGGTCGCTATCGGAGTCGGCGGCCATGCAGAACCCCTGCGCGAGGTCGTGGGTGATCTGCTTCTCGTCGGCAGGAAAGTTCCCGCACTTGACCTCCATGTCCGCGTACTTCTCGCAGGTGGACTTGCCGCAGGCGGGGATGGCGAGGAGGGCGAGGGCGGAGACGAGCAGGGAAGCGATGCGCATTGTGGAGGTCCGGACGGGCCCAGGTGCGTGAAGTCGCATCTGCGCATCGCTCTGCGCACTGCATCAGTGGTTTCGCATACCTGGATCCGTCCGGGACCCCTTCACAGGCGGGGGTGGCCGTGCGAAGAACCTGCCCGATGAAGACGGCGCTCCTCTTCCCCGGCCAGGGCTCCCAGCGGGTCGGCATGGGCCGCGATCTCGCGGTGGAGTTCGACGTCGCGAAGCGGACGTACGAAGAGGCCGACGACGTGCTCGGGTTCTCGCTCTCGAAGCTGTGCTTCGAGGGTCCGGAGGACGAGCTGACGCTGACGAAGTTCACCCAGCCCGCGATCCTCACCACGTCGATCGCGGTGTTCCGCGCGCTGAAGGAGAAGGGTCTCTCGTTCGACATCGTCGCCGGGCACTCGCTCGGCGAGTGGTCTGCGCTGGTCGCCACTGGCGCGCTCGACCTGCGCGACGCCGTGAAGCTCACGCACCTGCGCGGCACGTTCATGCAGGAAGCGGTGCCGGTCGGGCAGGGCTCGATGGCCGCCCTCATCGGTGCCGAGCTCGCGCAGACGCGCAAGCTGTGCGAGGAGTCGTCGCGTCCCGGCGAGCCGGTCGAGCCTGCGAACCTGAACGGCGCCGGGCAGATCGTGATCTCGGGTCACACCGACGCGGTCGATCGGGCGATCGCCGGTAGCAAGGCAGCCGGTATCAAGCGCGCCATCAAGCTCCAGGTCAGCGCCCCATTCCATTGCTCGATGATGAAGCCGGCGGCCGACCGCCTCGCCGCCGCGCTCGCCGACATCGTGACCAGCACCCCGAGTGTGCCGGTTGTCGCGAACGTCACCGCCGAGCCCACGCAGGATCCCACGCGGATCAAGCAGCTGCTCGTCCAGCAGGTCACCGCGCCCGTGCGCTGGGAAGAGAGCGTGCTCGCGATCGAGAAGCTCGGCGTCACCACCGCGTACGAGCTCGGCTCGGGTGCGGTGCTCAAGGGCCTCGTGGGCAAGACCGCGAAGACGATCACGGTCACCACGATCGGCGAGCCGCACGAAGTGAAGGCGTTCACGGCGTAGGAAGGACGACCCACCATGGCGATCATCGACAAGGCATTGGCAGGGAAGGTGGCGCTCGTCACCGGCGGTTCGCGCGGCATCGGTCGCGCGATCTGCGTGGCGCTCGGCAAGCGCGGCGCGAAGGTCATCGTCAACTACGCCTCGCGCGAGGATGCAGCGCGCGAGTGTGCGGCCGAGGTCGAGGCGGTGGGTGGCCAGGCGGCGATCGTCGGCTTCGATGTCGCGAACGCGACCGCGGTCAACGACGCGATCAAGCAGATCGGCAAGGACCACGGCGCGCTGGACATCCTCGTCAACAACGCCGGTGTCGCGATCAACGGCATGCTGATGCGGTTCTCCGATGACCAGTGGAAGAAGGTCCTCGACACGAACCTGAACGGCGCGTTCCACTGCCTGCGCGCGGCAGCGTCGTTGCTGCTCAAGGCGAAGAGCGCGGGCCGGATCGTCAACATCACCTCGGTGGTCGGCGAGTCGGGCAACGGTGGTCAGATCGCGTACGCGGCCTCGAAGGCCGGCCTGATCGGCCTCACGATGACGACCGCGAAGGAGCTCGCGGGCCGCGGGGTCACGTGTAACGCCGTGTCGCCCGGGTTCATCGAGACGGACATGACGGCCGCACACCTCCCCGAGGCTGCGCGCGCCAAGCTGATGGAGCAGATCCCGCTGGCGCGGATCGGTCGCTCCGAGGACGTTGCCGACGCGGTCGCCTTCCTGGCGGGCCCCGAGGCGTCCTACATCACCGGTCAGGTACTGCGTGTCAACGGCGGGATGTTGATGTGACGGCGGATTTCGTCTATTCAACCCCGCGGAAAAGAGGAAGCCATGGCTGACGATATCGAGAGCAAGGTCAAGGAAATCATCTGCAATCAGCTCGAGGTTTCCTCGGAGCAGTTGCGCCCCACGGCGTCGTTCATCGACGACCTCAAGGCGGACTCGCTCGCGGTGGTCGAGCTCGTGCTCGCGTTCGAGCAGGAGTTCAAGATCACCATCCCCGAGGAAGATACCGAGCAGATCAAGACGGTCGGCGACGCGGTCAGCTACATCAAGACTCACGCCAAGTAGGTGTGAGGAACGGGGCGTTGGCGCTCCGGCGCTGACGCGGTAAGGAGCATCCATGCGTCGCGTTGTCATCACGGGCATTGGTCTCATCACTCCAATCGGCAACGACATGGAGTCCACGTGGTCGTCCTTGCTCGCAGGCAAGAACGGCGCGGGACCGATCACGCAGTTCGACGTGACGAACTACGCGACGAAGTTTGGCTGCGAGGTGAAGAGCTGGGACCCGACCAGGTTCTTCGACAAGCGCGAGCTGAAGCACCTCGACCGGTTCCTGCAGTTCGGCGTCGCTGCATCGCTGATGGCGATGGAGGACGCGGGGCACGGCGCAAAGGTGCCTGCCGGCGATGAGGAGCGCTGGGGCTGCTACATCGGCTCTGGTCTCGGCGGCGTGAAGACGATCGAGAGCACGTTCGAGGCCACCCAGCAGAAGGGTCCTCGCCACGGGTTCTCGCCGTACTTCGTCACCGACATCATCATCAACGAGGCGCCGGGCATGGTGTGCATCCGCACCGGTGCCACGGGCCCGAACTTCTCGCACGTCTCGGCGTGCGCGACCGGCGCGCACTCGATTGGCGAGGCGATGCGCGCGATCCGCCACGGCTACGTCGACGGCATGATCGCGGGCGGCACGGAGGCCACGATCTCGATCCTCGGCGTCGGTGGCTTCAACGCGATGCGCGCGATGTCCACGAACAACGCGAACCCCACGAAGGCGAGCCGCCCGTTCGACAAGGAGCGCGACGGCTTCGTGATCGGCGAGGGCGCCGGCGTGGTCGTGCTCGAGGAGCTCGAGTACGCGAAGAAGCGCGGCGCGCGGATCTACGCCGAGGTGATCGGCTACGGCGCGAACAGCGACGCTCACCACGTCGCGGCGCCGGCTCCCGAGCACAAGGGCGCGCAGGCCTGCTTCCGGCTCGCGCTCAGGGACGCGAGGATCGCGCCAACGGACGTGCAGTACATCAACGCGCACGGCACCTCGACCGATCTCAATGACAAGAACGAGACGTTCGCGACCAAGGTCGTGTTCGGCGATCACGCGCGCAAGCTCTCGATGTCGTCGACCAAGTCGATGACCGGTCACACGCTCGGTGCGGCCGGCGGCATCGAGGCAGGCATCACCGCGCTCGCCGTGGCGCGCGGCGTGCTGCCGCCCACCACGAACTACGAGACGCCCGATCCCGAGTGCGATCTCGACTACATCCCGAACGTCGCGCGCGAGCAGCGCGTCGACATCGCGATGTCGAACAGCTTCGGGTTCGGCGGCACCAACGCGGCGCTGATCCTGCAGCGCTACAAGGGCGACTGATGAAGTGGTACGCGGGCGCCGACCACGCCGGGTACGTCATGAAGAACGGCCTGGTGGCGGCGCTGCGCGCGCTCGGTGACGAGGTGATCGATCTCGGCACCAACGACGAGACCTCCGTCGACTACCCGAACTTCGGATCCGCCGTCGGGCGCAGGGTCGCCGAGGAGCCCGGCACGCTCGGCCTCGTGGTCTGCGGCAGCGGGATCGGCATCAGCATCGCCGCGAACAAGATTCCTGGTGTCCGCTGTGCCCTCGTCCACGATACGTTCACGGCCGAGATGGCCCGCAAGCACAACGACTGCAACGTCATCGCGCTCGGTGCGCGCGTGATCGGGCAGGGCGTCGCCGAGGCCGCGCTGGCCGCGTTTCGTGCAACGGCGTTCGAAGGCGGCCGTCACCAGTGCCGGGTCGATCAGCTCGGCGCACTGGACAAGCAGTAAGGCGATGCGCTGCCCGTTCTGCGCGGTCTACGAGGACAAGGTCATCGAGACCCGCGTGTCCAAGGACGGCACGGAGATCCGTCGCCGCCGCGAGTGCGAGGGCTGCGCGCGCCGATACACGACGTACGAGCGCATCGAGGAGTCGATGCCCGCGGTGATCAAGAGCGACGGCCGGCGCGAGCCGTTCGACCGCACGAAGATCGAGCGCGGGTTGCAGGCCTCGGTCGCGAAGCGTCCCGTCTCTCGCCAGCGCATCACGTCGCTGGTGTTCGAGGTCGAGCGCGAGGTGTCCGAGCTCGGCGTCAGCGAGCTCCGCTCGCGCGAGATCGGCGAGCGCGTGCTCGAGCGGCTGAAGGTGATCGATCGCGTCGCATACGTGCGCTTCGCGTCGATCTATCGCGACTTCCGCGACCTCGAGGGCTTCGAGAAGGAGCTCGAGACGCTGCGCAGCGAGGACACCGGGAAGCACTCGATCCCCGCTCTCGCGAAGGACACCGTCGACGAGCCCGTCGATGCTCCGGCCGACCGTGAGCGCCCGCGAAACTGAAACAGATCGCGCTTGGATGGCGCGGTGCCTCGAGCTCGCCGCGAAGTACACGGGCCGGACGTCGCCCAACCCGATCGTCGGCAGCGTGATCGTCGACAAGCGCGGCAAGCTCATCGCCGAGGGCGCGCACGCCGGCCCCGGAAAGGATCACGG
>JACCRC010000515.1 GCA_013813765.1 Deltaproteobacteria bacterium
AGGTCCAACACGAAGTACGCGAGGTGATCCTCCGGCAACCACTCGTTCGGCGACGGCGGCAGCAGGAATGACTGACCGGGGGCGTACGGGCGATAGCTCTTCACCCACCGATTCGATCAAAACCGGATCGAGAAGTCCATCCGGAATCGACGACCTATGGTCTACAGGCTCCTAGGTAATGACGGCCGACACGTTGAGATTTCCCGTTGGCACGATCATTCTCGGCGCGGTTCTCGCGGACGGCACGTTGGCTGAGTGTCCGATATCTGCCTCCGCCCTGCCGCTGCCTTGCCGCCCGGGGTGTCAGAGGTGCGCCGTACGCTGTGTCATCCCCACGTCACGGGATTCCCCTTCAGTTTCCCGGCACGCGATATCGAGCGGCCCACGCACCGCGATCTTCGTCTAGAACCACTATGGAACACTCACCTGCCTCCTCGAAACCTTCGCACCTGTCGGTGGTGTCGACCACAAACGACACGCGCGTGTTGCTGTCACGCGCGCAGGTGGCGGAGCGGATCGGGGCCAGCGTCGCGACCGTCCGTCGTTACGAGGGCACGCTGCTCCATCCGCACCTCGACAAGGACGGCACCCACCGCTTCGATCCCAAGGAGGTCACAGCGCTCGCGGCATCGCGCGCGAACCAGGCGCTCGATCGAGGCAAGATCCGTAACGCGAAGCCCGTCGTGTCGGACGCGCGCACGCGTGGCGAGATCGCTGCGCTGGTGTTCGAGCGGTTAGAGCAGCGGCAATCGCACGCCGAGATCGTGATCGGCTTGCGCATCGAGCCCGAGCTGGTCGGCGAGCTGTTCGACCAATACTGCTTGGGCCTCACCGAGCGCCAGCTACGCAAGCGCGAGCCGCGAGTCCCGCTCATGGAAGATATCGAGACGGCTACGCGATTAGACCTCACGAAGCGGCTCGGCGCGTTACCCGAAGTGGAGGTCACCCGCATTTCGATCGGTAGATGGCGTGGCGTCTACCCCGCAGGCGACGACAAGGCCGACTACGCGTGGATCGTGGAGCTCGGCGGCTTCCACGTCTCCGGAGGCTGCACGGTCGACGAGATCACGCAAAGGTACGGGCCGGGAAGCTATCGGATCTCCGCGTACGGCTTCAATCCTCCGGGCTTGCGCTGGGAGCTACTGATCGAAGATCTCGCGTGAACGCATCGCTGCTACACTGAGAATGCAGATGGCGACCACGAAGACCGGCACGGTGCACGGCAAGACGATCGAGCTCGAGAGCACGGTTCCGGAGCTCGATGGGAAGCGCGTTCGCGTCGTGCTGGAGGCCGTCGACGAACAGCGTCTCACGCCCGAGCAGCAGGGCGAGCTGTGGCAAGCGTGGGTCGCGTCTGGACCTCACGGCCCGATCGACGACGGCACCGATACCGAGCTTCCGTGATTCAACGCGGGGATATCCGCTGGTTCCGATTCGACGCGCCAGATAAGCGGCGGCCTGTCCTGGTGCTCGGTCGTGAAGACGTGCTGCCGTCGCTCGCGCAGATTCCGATCATTCCGCTGTCTACACAGATTCGCGGCCTCCGTTGGGAAGTCCGACTCCTGGCGAGCGAGGGCCTGCCCAGCGAATGTGTGCTCAAGCCAGAGTGGATCAAGACCGTTGATCGAGTTGCGATCGGCCCATGGATCGCAACGTTCCCGTCGGCGCGCTGGCATGAGGTCTCGGCCGCCGTGCTTGACGTGCTCGGACTCGCTGACGGGTAGTCGGCGCCTCTAAGCCAGATAGTGATTGCGGACCGCGCTGTAGACATGCGCGACGTGCCATCAGCTATCCCACCGCGCTGTGATCCGTCACCGATGGAGTATCGAATCGATCGTCTGACGAACTTGGTCGATGGTACGGCCTTCGCCGGCTCTCAAGGAACCTAGCGACTTGGCGAGACCCTGCTCTTGGCCGGCGGTCAGTGCTGGTGCGTTATCGACGCGTTCGATGACGTACGTTCCGGCTGGCAGCTCGCGCAGTTCTTCCGGAAGGTCCTTGCCGTTCCAATGAAGCACGCGTGCACTGGCCATCGACCATCTCTATCACTGGGGCGTTGGCCCGCGACGCCGTGACGCGGCCGAGCCACATTAGATCGGCCCGCGCGCAGCCGAAGACGCCTGTCGCCAAGCGCCCCCCGGACGGATGTTAACGGCGGACGGATTCCGGTCGGGGCAATCTTTCGTCGAACGTTTAGCGTTCGGCGGCATGTTCGAGGTGAATGCCCGCGGACATCGCCACTTTGCTTGCCGAGGCGCCCTGGCTTGCGCGCCTCGCGCGCAGGCTCACCGGGGATCCGGCCGAGGCGGACGACCTGGTGCAGGATACGTACGCCGCTGCGCTGCGTTCGCCGCCGGCAACTGATCGCCCGCTGCGACCATGGTTGCGGCGCGTCGCGATCAACCTCGCACGCATGCGCCATCGCTCGCGGAGTCGGCGCGCTGCGACCGAAGGCGTCGTCGAGACGCAGACGGAGCCGGTGCGCGACGCCCAGCAGCTCCTCGAGCGTGCGCGTGTCGAGCGTCGGCTCGCTGAGCTGGTACTCGAGCTCGACGAGCCATTTCGCACCATGGCATCACCCCGCGTGCTCGTCGCAGTACTTCACGCGCGCGAGCAACCGAAGCTGGGTGCAGACCAACCTCGTCGGCGCGCTCAAGGCCAACGGTGGTGTCGATCTGATTCTCGCCGCGCACGAGAAGTACTACGAGCGCTCGACGATCAGGGGCGGCATCATTCACGTGCTCACGAACACCGGACATCTCGCCCGAGGTGCCCGGCGGTATTGCACCGCCGACCAGACCCTGCGCAACAGCCGGTCAACCGCGCTGTTCACCGTCAACGGCAAGACGCTCAGCGCACGCGTGAACGATCAGATCGGCGCCGAGCTCGACACGTTCACGATTCAGAAGTGAGCCAGCGGACCTGGACCGGGACCGGAGATCCGGTCATCGAGCCATCACCCGGCACGTTGTAGCCCCAGCACAGCACTTCACCGTCGCCCCGACGCGCGCACGTCGAGGACCCACCCGCGGCAAGCTCGACGATGTTCGACAAGCCGGGCACAGCGACGGGAACCATCGAGCTCGGTGCTCCTTGGCCGATGCCGAGCTCGCCACTCTCGTTGCCGCCCCAGCACGAGACCGTACCCGTGTTGTGCAACGCGCACGTGTGACCGTCGCCGCCGATGAGAACCTTGACGTCGGACAGCCCGGGCGTGAGCGTCGGTGTCGGCTGCGCCGGGTTGAAGTAGCTGTTGGGTCCACCCCAGCACGACACGGTGCCGTCGGTATGTCGCACGCAGTTGTTCTGTCCGGCGATCACCTGTGTCGCTGTGGTCACGCCGATCACCGGTGCAGGGTCCTCGACCAACCCGTTCGGGTCCACCGTGCCGCGACCGAGCTGGCCTGTACCGCGGTTCCAGCCCCAGCACGATGCGGTACCGTCCTGATGGGCCACGCAGTTGTGGTCACCACCAAGCGAAAGATCCGTCACCCCGGTGAGCCCGGCGACCTCGGTCGGCATCACTGGGCCCAAGCCGACGAATGCCGCGCCCCACAGGAGCACCGTCCCTGCGTTTGTGCGAGCTCCGCTGTTCGATTGCCCGAGCGAGAGCTGCGCGACGCCAGTCCCGCCAATTGTCGGCTGAAGCGGGTACTCCATGCTCGGATCCCGCTGGCCGTTTCCGACCTGACCCTGGTCATTGCGTCCGAAGCAATGCACGTTCCCCGCCTTCAGCACGCAGCCATGGTCGTTCGTGATCGCGAGCGATTCGGCGCCGGCAAGCGGCTGGATCACGACCGGTCGCAACGTCTGGTGCCCGCCCGTTCCGCCGAGTGCCGTGAATACGCTGCCCCAGCATCGGACCTCGCCGGATACGAGCACGGCACAGCTCGTACCCGGGCTGAGCGCGAGCGAACGGATCTGCGGCGTCTTCCCGGTTTGTCCGGAACCGTCGTCGTTTGCCGATGGAAGCTGCTCGATGAAGCAGCCGGTGAGTAGCGTTGCACCGACGGCAATGATCACGCGGCTCATCGCTGCACCTCCAGACCGATCGTGACTGCGACGTCGTTGAGGCCGCCCTCCTTGAGCCGCTTCTGTCCGACCGCGAGAGCCGCGCGGACCCCGTAGCCCCAACCGCCACTCGGTCGCGTCGAGACCAAACCGGTCAGCCGGTGCTCCAGGCGACTCTCGCCCGCCCAGAACGGAATGAAGTCGTACTGCAGACGCGTGCGAGCAGGACCGAGATCGTAGTGCGCCTTCACGCCTCCGTAGACGATCAGGAACGCCTCGGCGGTGTCGCCGAATCGCTCGGCGAGGCCGAGCTCGAGTCGTAACGATGAGTGCAGCGCGAGCAGCAAGCCAGGCCGACGCAGCAGCTGCAGAGCGGTACCGAACGAGGTGCCCACAAGACCCGGCAAGAACCCACTGCTGGCTGGCATGCCGTCGATCTCGCCACCACCGAGGTAGCCGAAGTGGAAACCACCCAGCAGACCGACTGCGGTGCCAAGCATCGTTGGTTCCTCCGGCCAGAATTCAGCCTCGATCCCGAGATCGTAGACGCGCTGCGTGTACGGCACACCCGCTGGCGAGTCCATGCCGGTGATCGGATCGGGGCGCATGCCGAGCAGGTCGCCGCTGATGTGCTGCACGGTTGCGTTGGCGCCGACCGAAGAGAACTTCGACGCCGGATCCCGGAGGTCGTTGTGCGCACCGGCACAGCCGGTTGCGACGACGATCGCGAGACTCAGTGACATCGATGTGCGCATCTAGAACCTCACTCCGAGCTCGGCGCGCCAGCCAATACCGTTCGAGAAATCGAAGCGGTGCAGATCCTGGCTCGCAAACAGGGCGACGTGCAGGCGATCAGAGATGGTGAGCTCGGGCCCGATCGTCACGAGCCCGATCCACGGATCCGACAGCGCCAGCAGCGCGTGCCCATGCAGCCCGACTACAACACTGTCCTTTTGATAGAGCCGTCGCCGATGGTCATAGGTAACGCCGAGCCAACCGCGCGAGAACTCCATGTTCGACGCCGTCGGGTCCGCCGGCGGTACGTAGTTGCGATTCGTCGCGAGGTGACCGCCCTCGACACCGAAATGCCTCACACCGTCCTCGCCGGCCCTCCAGCTGACCAGCAGCGCCATCGACAGGCCATTCATCTCGCTCCCCATCGAGTCGTGATAGCCGCGGAGGTCGAGCGAGAACGGCTGCGTCGCCGCGCCGGCCGTCACGCTCTTGATGTACTCGTCCCGTGCTTTCGTCTCGGCGGCGGCGTTGACGTACTGGTTTCCACGGTAGTCGGTGTAGATCACCCGAGAGTGCGGTCGCCCTGCCGCCCCACCGAGGGAGATGATGAGCATGACGATGTTGATCGTCAGTCCCCGGTGCTCGAGGATGTGGACACCGCCGAGCGTCATCGACGTCTTGCCATCCGGTGACGCCCACGGCGCGCTCTCGAAGCCGAATCTGATGTCATAGAAGGCGCCCTCGTACGCGCGATATCCAAGGGTCGGTCGCTTCCGCTTCTTGGTTCCGACGGGTTCAGGCGTCGGAACTTCGGCCGGCGCCGACGTTGTCGCTGGCTCCCCGGCGACGGGCGCGGTCACGGGACGCGGCGCGTCGGCGCCGTACTGCGCCCGCAGTGAAGCGAACACCGCACTCCATGGATGCTCGAGGTGCTGATCCAGTGACGCGCTGCTCGAACGAATGAGAACGGCCGTAAGCTGCCCGCCGCGCACGTCCGCGCAGAACACCAGCGTATCTGAGTCGCCCTTGCGAAAACCCGAGCCGCGCGTCCATCCGTGTGGAGGCTGAACGGGCACTGGATCTCCGCGAAGAGTCTTCGCCACTTCGCACGGTAAACCAGCGTGGCCGGGCACCATCGCGAACATGGCGATCTGATCGTTCGGCGCGGGCGCGGTGATCACATCCAGACCTCGGTCGACGTGGGCGACAAATCCCACGTCCGCCGGCAACGAGATCGTGACGCCGAGCTCTTTCAGCACGACTGGCTTCATCAGCGACGCAGGCGTCGGAGCAGGCGTCGGAGCAGGCGTCGGAGCAGGCGTCGGAGCAGGCGTCGGAGCAGGCGTCGGA
>JACCRC010000026.1 GCA_013813765.1 Deltaproteobacteria bacterium
TCGTGCGCGATCGTGTCCTCTTCCACGTGCGGCGCTGGCACGACCGACCCGCTGATGATCCCCACGCCGCCGGCAGCGATCACGACCATCGCCGCCCACGCGAGCATCGGCACGCGCGGCTTCGCGGGGTCGCCCTGCTTCTCGCGGCGCTCCTTCGAGACCGCCCAGTGCACGCGCGCGCGCACCGAGTCCCACGGTAGCTCGGGCGCCGGTTGCTCGCGGATCGACAGGAACGAATCGCTCGCGCGTCCGACGCGCACGCGGGCTGACTCGCAGCGGGCACACGTCTTCGCGTGGGCTTCCATGGCGGCGCGCTCGGTCCCCTCGACCCGCCCGGCCAGGAGGTCCGCCCAGCGGTGCGGCTTGACGTGGCGGCTCATTGTTCGCCCCCCTCGCCTGCCGGTTCGCCCGCGATGATCTTGTAGAACTCGCGCTTCGCGTAGAACAGCCGGGTGCGTACGGTCACCGGGTTCGAATCGACCAGATAGGCGATCTCTTTGAGGTCTAGCCCCTCGATCTCGTGCAGGTACAGCACCATCCGCTTCTTGGGAGCGAGCTGCTCGAGCGCCGCGTACACACGCGCCTGATCCTGACGCCGCTCGAGCGAGCGGTCCGGCTGCTCCGGTCGATCGATCAGGCTCGGATCGATCGCGGCACTGTCGAGGTCCGCGACGCCGTACGCCGCCGGCCGCCGCTTGCGCGTGCGGATCCGTCCGAGCGCGACGTTCACGCAGATCCGGTAGAGCCACGTCGAAAGTCGTGCGTCGCCGCGAAACCGCTCGAGGCCGCGGAACGCGATCACGAACACCTCCTGCACGAGGTCGTCGAGATCGGTTCGATCTCCGAGCACGCGGTAGAGGTTCCCAGCCACCTGTCGCCGGAACCGGTGATAGAGCTCGTCGTGTGCGCCGCGATCGGACGCACGGCAGCGCGCGATCAGGTCGGCCTCGTCAGCCGGACCCAGTGCCGCGCGGTCGTGCCCGCCGGTCTCGCGCTTCACCCGAAGCAGCATAGCGTCTCGTTAGTGACCGGGACTCGGCCGCGCGTTCAAGTGTGCGATCGCTTACATCAGAGGCCATCACGGCGCGCGGGCGCCCGCGAAGGTGGCAGTCACCGTCCCACTCCACCGGCCGTTCTTGATCACGTCCATCGAGCCGTCGTGGTCGTTATCGACGCCGGTCGCGCCACCAGCGAGCTCGAGCACGAGCGGCGCCGCGTCGATCGCGACGACCTGCGCGTGCAGCTCGTCCGCCACCGCGACCATCGCGGTGATGCACGCGCCGCGATAGAGCAGCGGCGAGCCGAAGCCGACCTTGTCGGCGACGAGCTGCCCGAGTCCCGCGCAATCGACGAGCGTGCTGAGTGCCGAGGCGACGTCGTGGGAGCCGGGCTCGGCGGAGGGCACCACCGCGAGGTCAAGGCCTGCGCGCACGATCGCGCCGTAGCGCAGCGAGATGGTGTGCGCCGGCACGGTCAGCTGGCCGGTCTCGTCGAGACTCACGCGCGGTGTCGCGATGATGTCCGGCAGCCCTCGTGCGGCGAGCTCGATCACCGCGAGTGGGCCGACGTCGAACCGAACGCCGCCGATCGTGCGCACGGCGTAACCCGCGGGCTCGACCCGCCAGCCCTCGAGCAGCTCGACGTGCGAAGCGATGCGCGCGAACCCGCTCGAGATCGCGCGAATGCCCGGAACGAACTTCGGCGCGATGGTCGCGAGCTTGGTGTCGAGGTACGCCGCGACGAACGGCACCGCGGCACGCACGACGGTCTTCGTCGTTCCGTCAGGAAGCGTCGCGACCATCTTGTCGAGGATGAAGCGGCTCGGATCACTCGCGGCTCGATCGAGCGCGATGATCACCTTCTGCGCTGCGGGCGGTGGCTCGAGATCGAGTCGCGTGATCACCGCGAACTCACCGGCCGGACTCCTCGGCACCGTGGTGACCGGCGCCGCGTCCGGCGGTGCGGGCTCGTCGGCGGAGCTGCACGCGTTGAAGGTGAACGAACCAAGACAGGCGATGAAGAAGGCGATGTGGCGCATGCGCCTCCTCGCTGCAGCGCTCGTGCCGCGCAGCCGCTCAACGATCTCGCGCACTAGAACGCAGAACCTGTCCGCGTCCGAACGCTGGGCGGACGCACGTCCGTCGCACGGACGATGACCGGCCCTCGGGTGCGCCGCATAGGCTAAACGGCTCAGCGACGCGTCGGCAGCACGACGAACTCGATGTCCCGCCCGAGGTTGCAGCGGAGCGAGTCCTCGTCGCCCTGCGGCTCGAACTTGCAGCCCGCCTCGTCGGCTGCGGTGACCTGCTTGCCCTTCGTCGGCATCGTGATCACGACGCGGTCGCCCTCGCTGCGCCACGTCCCCTTGAACGGCAAGTCGTAGCCGCCGCCTTTGCAGCGCGAGACCACGCGGATCCGCACCACGCGATCGCGCGTTGCGGTCAGCCGGACCTCGGGCTCGTCGCAGCTGGTGCCGGTCTGCTCCCATTGCCCGCCGAAGCCCATCAGGCGCTCGTACGGCGAGTTGCCGCGCTTGTCGAGACCGACCGTCGAGCGGAACGCGGGATCCGAGCGGAGCGCGGCGAACGTGGGCGAGAAACGAGCTTCGATCAGCCATTCGATCGCATCACCGCGGGTGGACTTCGCGAGCGTCGAGAGCGTGGCGAGCGCATCCGCGTTCTGCTTCGCGCCGACCTGGAGCACCGCGACCTGGTAACGCGCCTCGGAGTGCTCGGGATCCGCCGCGAGTACGGCCTTCCACGCCGCGAGTGCCTTCGGCTTCGCCGCCTTGCGCGCGGCGGTCACCGCGGCGGCGACCTTCGGATCCTCCGGCGGCGCGGTCGTCACCGGCGGTGTCACGGGCGGCGTCGTCGGATCGCCAACCGGCGGCCTGGCCCCGGCCTTCTGGAGATCGAAGGCGACGACGTCGGTGACCTCCTTGCCCATCCGGCGCGTGAGGTACGCGACGGCGACGCGGTCGTCGTACTGGCTGCCGTAGACCTCGACGATCTTCGTGATCGGATCGGCCGCGTCCCAGGTGACGAGCGCCGTCTCGGCCGTCGCGCTCGTGACGGTGAGCGTGCGTCCTGACGCGGTCGCACCGAACGTGGCCTTCGCGGCGCCCCTCTGTGGAAGCGGCTCCTTGAACCTCAGCTTCGCCATCACATCCGCGGCGGCCTTCGCGCAGCTCGGCGCTCCGCTCGCCTTGCCGTTCTCCACGATCAGCGGCGTGCACACCCGATCGGAGTTCACCTGATACGGCCGGTCGACTCCCGAGAATCCGCCAAAGGTGTCCGCCGATGCGGCGCTGCCGAGCGCAGCAAGCAGGAGCACGGCGGCGGACGGGGAGCGCATCGCAGTCATGTAGACGTGATAGCGCGATCGGGATTCATGTGCCCGGAGATCGAGGAGGATCTACCTCGAGCTCGCGCCACGGTTTCGCGCGGATCAGCGCATCCCCGGCCACCCGCCAGGATGGGGCGAGCCGGTTCGCGAGCGCCTGTCCGAGCGCCTCGGACAGGTCGACGGCGGTCTGGAATCGATCCGAGCGGGACTTCGCGAGCGCGATCGCGAGCACGCGATCGACATCGGTCGGGAGCGTTCCGAGCGCGCTGGGCCGGATCGGCGCATCGTGGACCATCGCGTAGAGGACCGAGGCCATGTCGTTGCCCGCGAAGGGCACCCGACCGGTGAGACACCGATAGATGATCGCGCCGAGCGCGTAAAGGTCAGCGCGATGATCGACGCCCTCGCCCTTCGCCTGCTCGGGAGCCATGTAGCCAGGCGTGCCGATCACGCCGCCGCCGGTCAGCGTGCCGGTCGTGTCGGCGAGCACGGCGACACCGAAATCGAGCAGCTTCCACACGCCGGCGTCGGTCTTGAACACGTTGTGCGGCTTGAGATCGCGATGGACCATGCCGGCCTTGCGCGCGAGCTCGAGCACGCCCGCGAGCTGCTTCACGAGCTCGACGACCGCACCTCGATCGAGCATGCCGCCGCCACGCAGGATCGCGCCGAGCGTGTCGCCGCGCAGCCGCTCCATCGCGAGGAACGAGACGAGGTCATCGGGTCTGGAGGCCTCGTAGACCTGCACGACGTTCGGCGACTCGAGCGAGCTGGCTGCCCGGACCTCGCGGAGGAACCGATCGACGTGCGCCTTGTCGAGCATCAGCTCGCGCCGGAGCAACTTCACCGCCGCGGGACGCTGGTTGTCGACGTGCTGCGCCTCGTAGACCTCGCCCATCCCACCGCGGCCCAGGACGTTGCCAAGCTCCCAGCTTCCGACGACCGTGCCGGTGAACCGGCCGCGCCCGCCCACCTTGAGCGCGCGATCGAGATCGTCGCGCAGCTCGTCGAGCTGGGCCGCACGTGCGGCGGCGAGGCGCGTGGCCTTCTGCAGCTCCGAGAGCGCGTGCAGCGACGCCGCACGTGTAGAGCGCGCGAGCCAGAACGCCATGATGTAACCGAACTGCGCGCACAGATGCCCGGCGATCTGGGCCTGCAGCGAAATGTTCGAGCGCACTGGAAGAAAACCTGGCTCCTCGATCGATCCGCTGATCACGAGCACCGCGATCACTGCGTGTGCGCCCGAGGCGATCGCGAACACGGCGATCGCCGCAGCTCGGCGCTCGGTGCGGCAGAAGAAGTAGATGCCGAGCGTGATCATCAGCGGCGCGCCGGCGAAGATGCCGGTGTAGAGGATCGCGAGCGCGCCACAACCCACGCAGAGCAGCGCGAGCGTGTTCATCATCCACGCGTGGACCGTCTGCGTGCGCGCCAGCACGCGCTCGACGGCGACCGACGCCAGCGTCGTGACACCGATCGCGCCGATCAGGAGATAAGCGAGATCGCGGTTGCCGGGCATCCGCAGCGTGCACGCGATCGAGAACACCGCGACCAGCCAGCCGATGCGGATGAACCGCCGCGTGCGCTCGGCTTCTTCGTCGCGCAGCGCATCGGCAGCGGTCGTGAGGCCGACGGTCGGCGTGGGAACCAGGCCGGTCCTCATGTCGACTCCTGCCACGGCGACTGGAACGCCAGCGAATCGCCGCGCGCGCGGTCGCTCGGGGATAGCTCGCCGCGCATCGCCGCCGAGAACGCATCCGCGAGCTCGCCGCCGGATCCGAACCGCGCGCCGGGATCCTTCGCGAGCGCGATCGCGGCCCAGCGATCGATGTCGGGGTGCAACCCGGTGAGCGCCGACGGCCGGAGCGGCATCGTGTGAACGACCGCGTAGAGGATCGCGGGCACGTCGGGGCCGCCGAACGCATTGCGGCCGGTGATCGCGCGGTACGCGATCGCACCGAGCGCGTGGAGGTCCGTACGGTGATCGACCTTCTCGCTGCGCGCCTGCTCGGGAGCCATGTACTGCGGCGTGCCGACGATCCCACCGGCGGTCAGCGTGTTCCCCGCATCGACGAGCGCGGCCACGCCAAAATCCATGATCTTCCAGGTGTCACCGACGACCATCAGGTTCTGCGGCTTCAGATCGCGATGCACGATGCCCGCGACGCGAGCCGCATCGAGCCCCGCCGCCACTTGATCGATCAGCGAGATTGCTTCGTCGGGCGAGAGCCGGCCGACGCGGCGGAGGAGATCGGCGAGCGTCGTGCCGCGCAGCCGCTCCATCGCGAGGAACGGCGTGGCCGCACCGGGCTCGCTCGTCGCGAGGACGCGCACCACGTTCGGCGACGCGACCGCCGCCGTGGCGTTCGCCTCGCGGAGGAAGCGCGCGAGCACCATCGGATCCGCGCCGTGCTCGACGTGCAGGACCTTCACCGCCGCAGGCTCCGCACCGACGGCCTCGTAGACCTCGCCGTACGCGCCACGGCCGATCACGACGCCGAGCTTGAACCCGCCGAGGGTCTGCTCGGTGAGGCGGCCAGCGCCGGCCTGCTGCGCGCGCGCCAGATCGTTGCGCAGCTCGTCGAGCACGGCCGCGCGCTGCGAGGCGATCCGCGTCGCGCGCTGCAGCTGCTCGAGCGATCGCATCGACACCTTCCGCTGCGCGCCACCGGTGTAGTAGCCCATCGCGTACGCGGCCTGAACGTAGAGCGCACCGAGCACGTACGCCTCGGTGTCGAGCGCGCGCCCGGTCGCGAACACACCCGGGTCCTCGGCGAGGTTTGACATCAACACCAGCGCGATCACCGCGTGCCCGCCCGCGGCGGTGATCCACACGGCACGCCGCATCGAGAGGTCGCTGCGACCGATGAAGTGCAGCCCCAACACGAGCATGATCGGCGCGACGGTGAACGCGCCGAAGAACACGACCGCGATCGTCGCGTTGAAGGCGGACATCACACCGAGCAGGAGCATCGGCCGCGGCCCGAAGTTCTTCGGATCGCGGAACCGCTGATGGAACACGAGGCTCACCGCCATCCCCACGAGGAGCGCGGTGACGAACGTGATCGTCATCCACCGCGCGGTCTCGACGAACGGCACGGTAGCGAGGCCGACCAGCGTCGCGACCCAGGCGATGCGGATGAACATCCGCGTGCGCTGGACCTCCTCCTCCTGCATCGCCTCCGCGGCGGTCGTGATCGTCGTGATCGACAGCGGCTGCGGAGTCGGAACCTGCGTCACCGGGCGCGGCGGTTGCGGCCGCTCGAGCACGGTTGGAGGCTCGAGACCGTCGATCTCGGTCGCGGCGTCCTCGACCCCGGTCGAATCACCAGCCATCCCGCTCCCAGTCTACGTGGTACGGTTCCGGGAGTGTCGAGTCTGCTGACGCGAGCTTCTGCGGTGATCGACCGGAGCGTGGTCCGGTTCATGGAGCGCCGCATGGCGCCCCGGACCCCGAAGATCGATCCCAAGGACGCCCGCGATAACCTCGCCGAGCTGGCCCGGTTCTACGGCGACGGCACCCTCGGCACCCCAAGCCCGTTCTTCCCGGTTCCGGCCGCACCGGCGATGACGGTCACGTCCCAGGGCGAGGGTCCCCTCGGCACCCACGTCGTCGACCTCTCCTACGCCTCCGAGTACGAGCCGTTCCTCCCGGCCGCGCGGGATCTCCACCTGCGCGCGACCGAGAACCTCACTGCCCACGCCCGCTGGTGGACCTCGGATCGCGGACGGCCGACGATCGTCCTGCTCCACGGCTGGGGCGGTGGCAACCACTGGGTCACGGCGCGTGCGTTCGTCGTGCCGTACTGGCTGCGCCACGGCTTCGATGTCGCCGCATTCGTCCTCCCGTTCCATGGTGCTCGCGCTCCGGGCACCGGCGTCGCGAAGTCGGGTGCGCTGTTCCCGTCGGGGAATCCGATGCGCACGAACGAGGGCTTCGGCCAGGCGATCCACGATCTGCGCGCACTCTCGCTGTTCCTCCGCTCGCGCGGAGCCTCCTCCGTCGGCGCGATGGGCATGTCGCTCGGCGGCTACACGACCGCGCTGTGGGCGAGCATCGCCGGGCCCGAGGATGCGGGGGGTCTCGACTTCGCGGTCGCGATGATCCCTGCGGTCTCGATGTCGCGCCTGTTCTGGCGCCACGGCGAGCACAGCCCGCAGCGCGTGAAGGCGGCGAAGGCCGGCATCACCGAGGACCTCCTCGCCGAAGCGTTCGCGGTGCACGCTCCGCTGACCCGCCCGGCTCGCATTCCGCGCGAGCGACTCGCGGTGATCGCCGGGAAGGGCGATCGGATCACCCCGCCGGAGCAGGCCGAGGCACTCGCGGCGCACTGGGGTGTGACGGCGCACTGGTTCGAGGGCGGCCACCTCGCGCAGGTCGGACGGGGCGACGCGATGCGTGCGGTACGGCGCCAGCTCGGCGGCCTCGGGTTCACGGGACGCGGATTCCGGTCGTGACGACGCAGCGGAACAGCATCCCAGCCATCGCGACTCGCCCCACCCTTGCGGAGGCGCTCGCCGCCGGCCCGTTGCTCCTCGATGGAGCGATGGGCTCGCTCCTCTACGAGCGCGGCGTGCTCCACACCCGCAGCTATGACGAGCTCAACCTCTCGCAGCCGGACCTGATCCGCCGCGTGCACGCGGACTACGTGCAAGCCGGCGCGGAGTTGATCGAGACGAACACGTTCGGCTCGAACCGCATGGCGCTCGCGCGTCACGGCCTCGCGGATCAAGCGACGGCCATCAACCGGGCCGCCGTCGATCTCGCGCGCTCCGCGGCCGCTGATCGCGCGTACGTCGCGGGTGCGGTTGGCCCGACCGGCGTGCGGTTTGGAATCGCGGGCGCATCGGAGCGGCGGCTCGCGAGGTTCGCGCTCGCCGAGCAGATCGATACGCTCGTGCTCGCCGGGGCGGACGCGATCATGCTCGAGACGTTCACGTCGATCCTCGAGATGGAGCTCGCACTCGAGGTCGCGCG
>JACCRC010000047.1 GCA_013813765.1 Deltaproteobacteria bacterium
GGCCAGCCCTCCGCACCGCCGGCGATCGACGCACCCGCGATGCCGGTCGCGGCGCGGTACTCGCCCCACACGCCGCGCAACGTCGCGCCCCACTCGCCGGTGGTCACGCGCGCGAGCGCGCACGCGATCGACGCCTCCATGATCGGCCGTCCCGCGCGCGCTTCGGCCTCGAGCGCCTGCAGAGCGGCCTTCACCTTTGCGGGGTCGCGCCTGGCGCGCGTCTGCTCGAGCGAGGCACGCGCTTCGTCCATCGCAGCTGGATCCGCGCGGAACACACCACCGTCATCGCCGCCGACGAGCGGCGATGGCAGTGCCTCGGTCCACTTGTTCACGCCGACAACCGTCTGCTCGCCGCGCTCGATCCGTCCCATGCGCGCGGCCATCGATCGCACGAGCTCCTGCTTGCAGTAGCCGCTCTCGATCGCGCCCTGGATCCCGCCGCCGCTCTCGATCGTCTTCAGCTCGGCGCGCGCGGCCTCGCACAGCGACGCCACCTTCGCCGCGACGACCGGGCTGCCGTTGAAGAGATCGCCGTACTCGAGCAGGTCCGTCTCGTACGCGAGGATCTGCTGCAGGCGCAGTGCCCATTGCTGATCCCACGGCCGCGGCAGCGACAGCGCCTCGTTCCACGTCGGCAGCTGCAGCGCGCGACACCGCGCGTCCTTCGACAGCGTGACGCCGAGCGCCTCGATCAAGATGCGCCACGCATTGTTCTCGGGCTGCTGCTCGGTCAAGCCGAGGGAGTTGACCTGCACGCCGTAGCGGAACTGGCGGAGCTTCGGATCGGTCACGCCATAGCGCTCGCGGCAGAGCTGATCCCACAGCTCGCCGAACGCGCGCATCTTGCACAACTCCTCGACGAACCGCATGCCCGCGTTCACGAAGAACGATACGCGGCCAACGCACTGCGCGAACGCCGCGTCATCCACGCGGCCGCGCGCCTTCACGCGATCGAGCACGCCGATCGCATCCGCCAGCGCGAACGCGAGCTCTTGCACCGGCGTCGCGCCGGCCTCCTGCAGGTGGTAGCTGCAGATGTTCGACGGATTCCACTGGGGCATCCGCTCGACGCAGTACTCGTAGCACTCGGCGATCAGATCGAGCGAGGGCTCCGGCGGGAAGATGTACGTCCCGCGCGCGAGGTACTCCTTGATGATGTCGTTCTGCACCGTGCCGCGCAGCCCGGACTCGGGCACGCCGCGCTCGCGCGCGAGCGCCACGTAGAGCGCGAGCAGCCACACCGCGGTGCCGTTGATCGTCATCGAGGTGTTCATCTGCTCGATCGGGATCTCGGCGAACAGCGCGTGCATGTCGTCGAGCGACGCGATCGGCACGCCGACCTTGCCGACCTCGGGCTTCGCGAGCGGATGATCGGGGTCGTAGCCACACTGCGTCGGCAGATCGAACGCGATCGACAGACCGGTCTGTCCCGCCGCGAGGTTCGCGCGGAACAGCTCGTTGGAGGCGCGGGCGCTCGAGTGCCCGGCGTACGTGCGGAAGATCCACGCGTTGTCACGCTTCGTCGTCACGGTGCCTCCGTCGTGGTCACCCACGTCTTGTCGTTGTTCCGGAAGTGCAGCTGCGTGCAGTCGTCGTTGATCCATGGCTCGGTGATCCCGCTGTCGGATTCGACGCTGTCGATGATCAGCTCCACACCGGGGTTGTACATGTCGCGCTCGCGGCGGGTCGCGAATGCGCGTGACATCTTCTGGCTCCCCACGCGCGCGGTGTAGAGGAGGATCTCGTGATCCGCCGTCATCACACCGCCATTCACATCGAGCGGCGGCGTCGTCATGTTGAGCGGATCTGCCTGTGCCGTGACCATCCAGGTCGAGCTTGTCGGGACGCGCTGGATGATCCGGATCTCGCCGGTCGTGATCGTTCCGATCGGCGGGCGGATCTCGACGGCCAATCGCTGCTGGAGCCCCGGGCCGACCGCGAGATCGATCACGTTGCCGATGTGCACGTCGCGATCGGTCTGCGTCTCGATCAACTCGGCCTGCTGGCTCCACGCGGTGCTGAACGAAAGCAGATTCACCATCACGCCGCGCGGCATGTCGATCCATGCGATCGCACCGCCGGTTTGCGTGACGTGTGCACCGTCGAAGCTGTTCAGCACGGGACGATCGCGCGCGGTGTCCTGGACCCAGACACCGTTGCCATCCTTCTTCACGGCATGCGGCCCGCGCCAGGCGGCGGTCGGAGGATTGCCGAGGTTCGCGTAGACCATGCCGCGCATCCCGTCGGGCTCGACGCTGAGATCGCGCACGTCGACGAGCGCGGGATCGAACCGCACCTCCTCGGGCGGACCGAAGGGCCCGCACACCGGCGGTGGCATCTCCCGATCGAGACCGAACACGGCATCGCACCCGCCCAGGGTGATCCACAGCAGCAGGCGGGACGGCACACTCTTACAATTGCCCGTCAGGAGCCCTGCGCGCAACGCGACGCAGACTCACTCCGAGACCGGCGAGCGTGATCGCCGCACCCACATAGGCTTGCCCGGTCAGCGTCTCACGCTCGAACAGCGCGTCCGTCGCGATCGCCACGAGCGGATACACGAACACGAGCGTGCTGGTCACGAGGAGGCTCGTCTTGTGAAGCAGCCAGAAGTACGTCAGGAACGCGACGACCGAGCCGATCACCGCGAGGTAGAGGAGCGCTACGGTCGGCCACAGTGGCGGTGGCCACACGAGCGGCGGCCCACCGCCCACGACGAGCGCGACGATACCGAGCACCACCGCGGTGACGACGAGGAACACGGTCGTCGAGACCGCGCCGTGCACGGCGTGTGCGTGGCGCTTCATGATCATCGAGTAGATCGTCGCGACCACGACCGAGCCGATGATCATCGCGACGCCAGCGGCCTGCTGCGCCGAGACATGCAGCCGATCGAAGAACAGCACGCCCACCCCGGCGAGCGACACGAGCGCACCGATCACGTGGCGCCGCGTGAGCGCCTCCATGCCGGTGATCCGCAGCAGCACGGCGAGGATCAGCGGCTGCGTGCCGTAGAGCACCGCCGCGACCGCGCCGGGCACGTGCTCCTCGCCAAGGTACACGAGCAAGTAGCCGACCGCATCGAGGACGCCGGCGATCACGAGGTACGTCCACTGCGAGCCGCGCGGCCATGGCCGACAACGCACAGCGATCGGGATCAGGATCACGATCGCGATCGCGAACCGCAGGGCGAGCGCGTCGAGCGTGGCGAAGCCGCCGGGCCCGATGCACAGGCGGATCGCGTACCAGGTGGTGCCCCAGATCAGCGCGCAGGCGAGGTAGGCCGCGACGACTGCCCGGGACACGGTCAGAGTGTCGCATTGCCGGAGGTGCTGAGGGCGAGTACGGTCCAGGCCATGCGTACGCTGTTCCTCGCTTCCGCGCTCGCCTTCGTCACGACGACGGCCGGCTGCTCGAAGGCCAAGGACACCGCCGAGGCGAACGTTCCGACCGTCTCGGTCGCCGAGCTCGATGCGTCGCTCTCGAAGGCGGCCGCGATTCCGGTCGACGCGAACGGCGAGCGCACGCGCAAGAAGCTGGGCATCATCCCAGGCGCCGTCCTCCTCACCGACAGCGACAACTGGGCGATCAGCGAGCTACCAGCCGACAAGACCAAGCCGCTCGTCTTCTACTGCGCGAACACCTCGTGCGGCGCATCGCACGAAGCGGCGGAGAAGGCGATGACCGCCGGCTACACGAACGTGAAGGTCCTTCCCGACGGCATCGCCGGCTGGGTGAAGGCCGGCAAGAAGGCCGCGTCGATCTAGCTCAGGGTCGCGCGGAGACCGTCGACCAGCCTGGTCTCCGCCACCACGCCGAGCTTCTCGCTCAGCCGGTCGACGCGCGCCCGTGACTTCAGGATCTCGCCCGAGCGCGCGGGTGCGTGCTCGATCGTCGACTTTCGACCGCACAGGTCGACGACGGTGCGCGCGAGCTCCAGCACCGTGATCTCGCTGCCGGTGCCGACGTTCGCGATCAGCCGGCTGTTGCCATCGCCGAGCGCCGCGACGATCGCGCGCACGACATCCCCGACGTACACGAAGTCGCGGGTCTGCGAGCCGTCGCCGAAGATCGTGAGCCCCCTGCCCGCCTTCGCACGATCCGCGAAGATCGAGATCACGCCGGAGTACGGGCTCGTCGGATCTTGACGCGGACCATAGACGTTGAAGAACCGCAGCGCCGTCGTGGGCACACCGTGGACGCTCGCGTAGTAGTCGAGCGCGAACTCCGACGCGAGCTTGTCGATGCCATACGGCGACACCGGCTGCCGCGGCGTGTCCTCGCGGACGGGCATCTCGACGACGTCGCCGTACACCGCCGCCGACGAAGCGAAGGCGACCTTCTTCACGCCCTGCGCGCGAGCGTACTCGAGCACGTGCAGCGTGCCGCCGTAGTTGATCTGCATGTCGACGAGCGGATTCGCGACCGACGCAACGACGCTGACCTGCGCCGCGAGGTGAACGATCCGCTCGACCGGGCCATGCTGCGCGGTGATCGGTGCAAGCGCGGCGAAGATGCCGTGCGCCACATCGCACGTGACGATGTCTAGCCTGTCGCTGTTCGCATGCTGCGCGAGGTTCGAGCGCTTGCCCGTGGAGAAGTTGTCGAGCACGCACACGCGGAACCCCGCGGCGATCAGCGCATCGACCGTATGCGAGCCAATGAATCCTGCGCCACCGGTGACGACCGCGAGCGGTATTCGAGACATGCCGTCACTCTACAAGGCGCGGTGCTAGGGTCACGTGAGATCATGATGAGAGTCGTCAAGGCCATCCAGATCGAGCGGACCGGTGGACCCGAGGTCATGCAACTCGTCGACGTCTCGCTCGGCGAGGCCGGCCCCGGGGAAGTGCTGATCCGGCACCACGCGATCGGATTGAACTTCATCGACACGTATCACCGCTCGGGGCTCTACGCCGCACGTGGCGGTCGGCGATCGGGTCGCCTACACGTCCAAGGCTCCCAGCAGCTACGCCGAGGCGCGGATCGTTCGTCGGCAAGGACACGTGGGGAGCGGTCCCTCAACTGCCTGCAGCCGCTTGGTCTGATGGTCAGCTTCGGCAACGCTTCCGGTCCCGTACCGCCCGTCGCGCTCGCGCAGCTCTCCGCGAAGGGCTCGCTCTACGTGCACCGTCCCAGCACGCTGCACACGCACCTGACCTCCGCCCTTGTCGCGCAGCAGATGGCGGGCGAGCTCTTCGAAGATTTCCGTCGAGCGCCGCTACGCGCTGGCAGATGAATCGACCATCTGACCGCCGTAGTACATCGGCATCCCGGCGCGTAGCGCGCCGTACGGCGGTTGCAGTCCGGCCACTGGACGGTTCGCGCGAATCGCTTCGAGCGGTCGCGCGAGCCTGCCACGTCGATGCAGAGCGTCTCGGGGTCGCAATCGACGAAGATGGGCGTCGCGTCGAAGTAGCGGACGACCGCCGCAGTTGCGGCGAACGTCATCGTGGGGACGAACACGAGATCGCCGAGCGCGCAGCGCGAGATGCAATGCCGCCGTGCACGAGCTCAGTGCAACGGCATGCTTAGCGCCGACCAACTCGGCGAACTCGCGCGCGAACTCGTGGGTCAACGCGCCGGTCGTGCGCCAGCCAGAACGGAGACACGACACCACCGCCTCGATTTCCGCGTCCCCGATGGAGGGGCGATAAAAGGAACCTTCATGCTCCTTCTCGATTCAGTTCGGCAATACGACGCCGCACTTCGGCAACAACGGGTCATCATCGCGTCCAGAGCACTAACGCCAGCACGGTGCCGGCGATCACGCCGATGTCGTTCGCGAGCGATTGCGGCCTGACGCCGCGCACCAGGTCGAGCGGCGTTACCGGCTAGCGTGTTGCAGGACGACGGCAAGACGCCAGGTTGCAAGGTCGTCCAGGTCGTATCGCGCAAAACGGCCCGCAGCGCGTAAGGCGCCGGACTCGAGCAATTCCCGCGAACGGGCGTCAACCTGCGCGTGTTCGTTCACTGCGCGAAATCCATGCTCAGCGAACAATCGCGAGAAGTCGCCGTGGCGATAACGATTGTGATACGCGATGTCGTTTTCCCCGAGGAAGCGCCAGACCGGCCCGTCCTCGAACTGTAAGAAGTTCGCAAACGAGATCGAGGCGTCAACGCCGGTGAAGTGGTCGCCCAGCCCGATGTCGTGATACGCGAACGCCGACTTTCGGAGGACATGCTTCTGGCCGCGAAGCAGGATCTCGAGGTGAGCCGGTCGCACATGTTCGAGCACAGCGATGGAGAAGAGCAGATCGAAGCTCTCCGGCGGCATCGACAGCATGACGTCATCGGCGACCGGAGCTAGGTAACGGATGCCGAAGGCTCCGAGCAATCCGTCGACGGTAATCGCTCCATCGAGACAATCGCGCAGGCCTTGTGCGTGCTTCGGTTGGAGCTTGCCGGCGTCCAGTAACGGCCGCAGCGCGCGCTCTACACTCTGTACGACGACATCAGTCGTTCGGACATGTCGCGTCAAATCAGTCGTGGTGACTTCGGCACCCAAGGCGGCAAGGTAGAGCGCGGCAACTGGATCCCAGCCGGTGCCGATCTCGAGTACCTGCTTTCCTCCGATCTGTAATCCGGCAGTGGTCAGCATCTCGAGCATCGAATGAATTTCACGAAGCTTTGCGTCCACGTTTCGTTCGATGCGCGATGGACGACGGGCACCGGCCGCGCGCTGCAGAAGCTCGTTGATCGAAGTTCCACCGGGCAAGTGCGCCAGTGCCGCCTGAATGATCGCCTTCGTCCGCCAGTTCATCGCGCGAGTCTACGATCCACCGACACAGGCGCATAAGCCCAAGCGTCAGGATCGCTGTCGATTTAGCTCCGGGATTCGTCGTCTTACCTCGGCAAGAACTGGATCGGCGGCAAGCACCGCGAGGTGGCACCGGAAAGTGCCTCGCGTATCCGCGCACCGTCATGCAGAAGCCGTCGCACCACGCACGATGACGCTCGCTACCTCGAATGGTCGTGGTGGCGATCGCCGGTGAGCTCCCTGACGCAGCGCGTGCGCTGCTGTCGCGATCGCGCTGCTGGCGCGAGCCATCGCGTTCCACGTGCGGGCACCTACCCTGCTGCTTGTATCCCCCATGCCACGCAACCTAGCTCCGCCGGAGCGTGGTTGCGGCTCATGCTCCGATCGAGGATCGCGAGCACGTCACTTGATCATGGCCTAGCCGATGCTCTCGCTGCAGTACGTCTGCAGGACGACGCGCATCACGAACGGGCCGACCTTGATTTGCGTCACATCCTGCTCGACCGCGACGCCGCCGGAATCGATCGGCGGCACCTGGTCGTCGAAGCTCGTGTACAGCAAGAGGCACGGATCGAACGACGGCCGCAGGTCGATCGGCATGCGCAGCGGCTCTTCGCCGCCGAGGATCGTGAGCTCGAGCCTTGCGGAGAATTCCAGCTCGCCCGGCAGCTCGTCATCCGGCGAGCGCTTGCCGATCGCCGCACGCAGCGGCACCGCGATCGATGCCGACCGCATCGTGAGTGGAGTGACGTAGGGATCGAACCGCACCGGCAGCGCTGCGCCGTCGAACGCGCTGTCGAGCACGAGGTCGCTCCCCTCGAGCCGAAGCGGATACGCGATGTCTCCCGCTCCGCCGCGCACCGATAGCCACATCGCGCTCGCGGCGCCGGGAAGCGCGCTCGCGGGTACGCGCTGCGACTCGACACCGACGACGACCTGCGCATCCCAGTCGTATTGGACGCCGCCGTAACATCCGCTCGCGAGCGCGAGCACGATCCAGGCGTGTCTCATGCGCTGATCGTGGGCGCGCGTTGCTTTTCGCAACAGCGAGATCCGGTCACACGCGGTGACATCCCGCGACTGCGCGCATCATCCGGTATAGCCTCGCGTCGTGCGAACGGTCCTCCTGCTCGCGGTGCTGCTCGTGTCGGCCGCATGTCCGCATGCGGATACCTGGGGTGGTGACGATGCCGCCGCCGAGATCGACAGTGGCGTCGGAGACCCAGCACTCGACACCACCGAGCCCGAGTGGCCCGACGACGAGCCCATCCCCGCCGCCTTTGACTTCCCGCCGTTCCTCAACGTCCTGGATCCGACGACGGTCATCGTCAGCTGGCGCACGGCGACAGTGACGACGGGCAGCGTGCGGTTCGGGAGGTCGCCCACCTACGGTCAGGTCGCGACGACGCCGGGTCCGTCGAACCTCCACCACGTCGCGCTCGTGCAGCTCGTGCCCGGCGCGGCCTACTACTACGAGGTCACCGTCGAGCCCGCAGGGGCCACGCGCCGCGGGGTGTTCGTGGTTCCCGGTCGCAGCGAGTTCCGTTTCATGCACTCCGGCGAGCTTCACGCGCCGAGCCAGTCAGGAAACGTCGCGAAGTTCGCGGCGCCGATTCGCGCCTTCCGCCCGCATGTCGTCATCGAGTCGGGCGACATGGTCGACAACGGCGATGACCTGCATCAATGGCGAACCTACTTCCGCACCACTGCCCCGTGGATCGGCAACGTGCTGCTTCTTCCGTCGCAGTCGAACCACGTCAACGGTAACGGCGGCAACTCGCTGTTCCAGGCGCTGTTCGGGATCCCGAACAACGAGCGGTGGTACGCGACTCGCCTCGGAAACGTGCAGGTGCTGAACCTCGACTCGACCTACACGGCCAACGCCGACCTGCCCACCACCGAGGTCCCGTGGCTGCGCGCACAGGTCCAGGCCGCGCACGACGGGCACGACGACCCGACGTTCGTGATCGCGTCGTGGCATTACCCCGCGTGCTCGTCGCAGTACCGCACGCGCAGCGCCGAACGCAGCTGGGTCCACGAGCACTTCATCTCGACAATCAGGGCTGCCGGCGGCGTCGACCTCGTGCTCGCCGCGCACGACAGGTACTACGAGCGCTCGACGATCACCGGCGGAATCGTCCACGTCATCACCGCCATCGGCAACGTGTCTCCGGAAATCCCCGGCGGCAACCACGAGGACTGCACCGCCATCAAGACCTCGCGTACGGGGCAGACCACCGGGCTCTACACCGTCAAGGGCTCGGCGATGAGCGCACGCATCGTCGACCAGCACGGCGCCGAGATCGACGCGTTCTCGATCGAGAAGTAGCCCGCCTTCAGCGCAGGCGGCCCTGGCGGCGGCGCACCGCGATCAGCGCGATGCCGATCACGATCCCGCCGCCCGGCCGACTCGCGTCGCAGCCGCCGCTCGACATCCTCTCGTCGGTCGCAACGTGCCACGGCGCGGCAAGGGCCGGCGTGGCCATCAGCAGGAGCGCCCCCGCGCTCGCGAACATCCACCTCATCGAGGCGAACCCTAGCCGCTCGGATCGGGAGCGTCGCTGTGAACGTTCACGCACACGCGCCTATCGGGCGATTCCCGAGCGGGCCACGTGGCCCAGTGCGCTCGTTCGCAGGCGAGACCGCGCGGTGGTGCGGCCGCCGCAAGCGACGAGCCGCGCGCGCGACAGGGATCATCGCGTTGCCTCGTGCGATCGATCTCAGCGTTCAAACCTTCGATTCAATCGCAGAGCACTCACCACTGGAGATCCGTAACCACCACCGTCGAGATCGCTCGGCGGTCGCGGTGGACTTGTGGACGGCCGCCGCAAGCAACGAGCCGCGCGCGATAGCAACGAACCGGCGCCCGCCCGACAAGGCCCACCGCGCTTGCCTCGCGCGAACGATCTCAGCCTTCAAACCTTAATTCGATCGCAGAGCGCTACCTTCCGGAAACCGGAAACGATCACCGGCGAGATCGCTCGGGGTCGCGGTGGACTTGTGGACGGGCGCTCGCTCGTTGCCGTCAAGCGACGCGCGTCGCCTGCGAC
>JACCRC010000057.1 GCA_013813765.1 Deltaproteobacteria bacterium
GCCGACGACGACGTGACGTGATCGAGCCGCTGATCACCCGGCTCGTTCAGGAAGCGCCGCTGCTCGATGCGTCGCTGATCGCGCAGCTGACCGGCGAGCTGCGCAGCGATGGCCGTCCGCTCGCGAAGTCGATCGCGCGCGTCGTCGAGCTCGTCGGAGCGCGTCGCATCGATCCCGGGATCGCCCTGCCCGCGCTCGCGATGGCGTGCACCACGCTCTGCGATCAACGGTTGAGCGAGCGCGAGCGCGAAGCCGCGCGCTTCGAGATCGAGACACTCTTGCCGGTGCCGGGCAAGCCCGACGTTCCGCTCACGTCCGTGTCGCGACGGCGAACTTGAGATAGTTCGCCTCGGGGAACCCGGGCACCGTCGGGAAATCGGGCGGCAGCGGGCGGCGGTCGATGATCTGCAGCTGCGTCCCGGCGCGCTCGGCACCGTCGGCAAGCGCGAGCTCGAAGTCACCGAGCGACATCTTGTGCGTCGATGATGCAGCGATCAGCAGCCCACCCGGCACGAGCACGTCGAGGCTCGCGCTGATCAGCTCGGAGTAGTCCCTCACCGCGCTCCACGGCTTGCCGCCACGCGCAGCCGCGCTGGCGAACGCGGGAGGATCGAGCACGACCATGTCGAACGTGCGGCCGCGCTCGACGAACCGCGCGAGCACCTTGAACGTGTCACCGACGATGTGCTCGGGCTTCTCGGGATCGAACCCCGACGCCGCGAAGTTCCGCCGCGCGCGTGCATGCGCCTTTGCGGCGACATCGACCGCGCAGACCTCGGCCGCATCACCGGCGTTCGCGTAGAGCGAGATCGCGCCGGTGTACGAGAACAGATTCAGCACGCGGCGGCTGCGCGCCCAGTACCGCACCGCGCGCCGGCCCTCGCGCAGATCGGCGAACAGGCCCGTCGACAGCGGCGACGTGACGTCGACGATGAAATTCAGGTCGTCCTCGGCGACCTCGAGCTCGACGGGCGCAGGGTTGCCGCGCACGAGGTCGGCTCCGGCCTGGCGCGGTGCATCACCACCGAGCGAGCGATGCCGGCGCTGCTCGTAGATCGCCTTTGGCTTCAGCTGCGACTCGAGTGCGTTGTAGAGCGCGTCGCGCAGGTTGACGACGGCGGACGTGAACAGCTGCACGACGAGGTAGTCGCCGTAGCGTTCGACGACGATGCCCGGTAGCCCGTCGGACTCGGCGTTGACGAGGCGCAGGCACTCCAGCTTCTCGAAGTCGAGGAACCGCTTGCGCAGCGCGATCGCGGCACGTACGCGCTCGGTGACGAGTGCTGCATCGATCGCGGTGTCAGGGTTGCGGGTGAACACGCGCAGCGCGATCGCGCTGTCGATGTCGTAGAGACCGCGGCCGACGAACTCGCCGTCGTCGTCGACGATGTCGATCGACGTGCCGGGCTCGGGCGTCAGCGGGCGCGGACCGAGCGCCTCGCGATAGACCCACGGGTGTCCCGCACGAACGCGGTGCGCGACATCAGGCGAGAGCCGCACCGTGTTCTTGCGTACGATCGGCCCCCCCCGGCCACGGATGGGGGGGCGGCCGCGACCACCGGGTCGACGCGTCTCCGCGGGCATGGCGGCGCTTTATCACGGGTCACCCGCGGATCTCCAAGGGTGGAGACCCATTCAGTTTGGGGTTGCACCTGCTTCACCCCATGCGTTATGTCGCTGGCCACTAACTCTTATGGATACGCATCGTCCGACCGCTACCCTCGAACCTGTCCGGTTCGGGGAGTTCCTCCGGGACCGTAACTTGATCAGCGACGAGCAGTGGTTGGCCGCCCTGGCCCAGCACTGGAGCGAGCCACTCGGTACGACCGCTGGTCGCCGCCGCCTCTTCGGCACGACGATCATCGAGAACGGCTACCTGCCGGCAGAGGTCGTCGAGGCCGAGGCTCGGATGTTCCACGATGACCTCGAGATCGTCGAGGTCGTGCCGCGCTCCGAGAAGACGACGCTGCCAGTCATCCCCGTTCAGATGACTGTCCGCGCTGTCGATCCTAACTAGACCCCTATCATTTCGCGGGCGTGACCGCCCCGATCGCTGCTAGAGTCCCATTCCCCATCGGGAGACGCATGATGGCTGTAGATGGCAAGCAGGGTGGAACCGTGAATGGATCGTCGAATGGCAAGCTGACGAAGGGCGGCCGCAAGCGCCCGTCGTCACTGATGGCGACGGCGTCATCACTGCCCAAGGTCGAGCATTCGCTCGACGAGTTCATCGCCAAGGCGAACCAGACTCTCGTCGACGTTTCGAACTGGGGTGCCGCCGACGCCGAGGCCAAGGCCGAGGACGTCAAGCGTCGCGAGCAGGACGCGCTCCGCATGCGCGCCGCCGAGACGCAGCTCCGCGAGGGCGAGGCCCGCGAGAAGTCTCTGCGTGGCCAGCTCGACGGACTTCAGGGCAAGCTCGCCGAGGCCGAGGCACGCGCCGCCGTCGCCGGTACGCAGGCCGGTAGCGCCGCACACGACCAGACGCTCGCGCAGCTGCGCGCGCAGATCGAGGCCGCGGAGCTCCAGCGCAAGGCCGCCGAGGCCAAGACGCAGCAGCTCGCCAGCGCACTCAACGAGGCGAAGAACGAGGTCGCGATCGCGCGCTCGTCCGCACCCGCGATCACCGTCCCGTCGTTCAACAGCGACGACGGCGAGTCCGCCGAGCGCGTCCGCGTCGCCGAGGCGAAGGCCGCGAAGGCGATCGCCGCCGCGAGGGCCGCGCAGGCCGGCTTGACCGTCTCCGCCGCGGATATCGCCGCGATCGAGAGCGGTCTCGTCGTCACCAACATGGATCAGCCGAAGGGCACCCCGTGGGCGGCGATCATGATCGCGTTCGTCGGCGGTCTCGGCATCATGTTCGCCGTCTGGAAGTTCGTGCTGTCGAAGGATGACGGCAAGACGACCGCGCAGCCGGCGCAGCCTGCTGCGACGCAGCCGGTGGCGCAGGACACTCAGCCGGCCACCGCGACGCAACCCGCTGCAACGCAGCCCGCCGCTGCGCAGCCTGCTGCAACGCAGCCCGCGGACACCCAGCCCGCCGCGCAGCCGGCCGCCGCTGCTGCGGCGACCGCCCCGACCGGTCCGATCGTCACCCCGATCGAGGACGAGCCCGTCGCTGCGAAGTCCGAGGCACCGGCCGCGGTGAAGACCGAGGAGCCGGCTGCGGCGAAGACGGCGATCGAGACTCCGGCCGTGAAGGCCGTGACCAAGAAGGCGCCCGCGAAGGCGCCCGCGAAGGCTGCCCCGGCCAAGGCGCCCACGAAGGCTGCCCCCGCGAAGGCGACCGTCGTCGACCCGTTCGCCGAGACGCCCGCGCCGAAGAAGGCGCCTGCCAAGGCCAAGGCTGCGAAGCCGGCCGGCGGCGGCATCGTCGACCCGTTCTGAGATCGCGAAGGTGGACGCCGCGCAATGCGGCGTAACGACTATGTCAATCAGTCGTTGCATCCGCATGTCTACGTGGGATAAGTACCCGCTGTTGCGTCATTCCTCGACGAGAGGTGGCGCACACGGAGGTCACGTGACTCGGATCATTCTCGCCATTGCGATCGCATTCGCGATCATCGCTCCCGGGACGCAGGCATTCGCTCAGCCGTCACCGGCGGACATGGAGAAGGCCAAGAAGGAGTTCTTGGCCGGCAAGAAGGCGTTCGACGCGGGGGACTTCCCCGAAGCGGCGTCGCACTTCAAGACCTCCTACAACCTCTCGAAGAAGCCAGCGCTGCTCTACAACGTCGCGCTCGCGAACGAGTCGGGCGGTCAGGACGACATCGCGCTGTTCTACTACCGCAAGTTCCTCACCGACGCGGATCCCGCGGACGCGCAGCGCCCGGACGCCGAGACGCGCGTGAAGTCGCTCGAGAAGAAGTTCGGCAGCGGCAACACGACGACGCCAACCGGCAACACGACGACCACCACCACGACGCCGCCCGAGCAGCACAAGGAGCCGACGAAGCTGAAGCCGCCCGGCACGTATCAGCCGACGGAGTTCCAGCACCAGGTCGTGGACGCCGCGCCGCCGAAGAAGGCGCTCGACGTCACCGCGTTCGTCCCCGAGGACTCGGGCTGGAAGGTCACGCTGTATTACCGCACCGCCGGTGAGGGCAAGTTCCAGAGCAAGGAGATGCGCTGGCGCTACAAGGAGCTCGTCGCTCGCATTCCGCCGACGAAGATGATCGGTGAGAGCGTCCAGTACTACATCGAGGTCAAGGACCCGAACAGCGCCGACGCCGTCGTCGTTCGCTCGGGCAAGGCGACGAGCCCGAACCTCGTCGAGCTGCAGGCGGGCGCGGCCGAGCGCTTCTATCCCGACTGGAACGACGAGACCGGCACGACGCAGTCCGCTGCCGAAGTGAAGGCCGTCGACGAGGACGAGGATCCCCTCAACCGAAACAAGAAGAAGAAGAAGGTCGTCGCGCAGCAGAACCCCGACGGTCCGGAGATCGGCGCGGGACCGGAGCGACCGGGCCAGGGCTTCGGGGATGTCGGCTCGACGAAGTTCAAGGGCATGAAGTGGGGCGCGACCGGCGTCGCAGCCGTGGGCATCGGCCTCTCCGTCGTGTTCTTCATCCAGGCCGGCAAGCAGGCCGACGCGATCGAGGAGGACTCGAAGGCATGCGGTACACCGCCGTGCCGCGCGTTCAACTCGCCGACCGACTCCTACGACGTCGACGTGCAGGCCGCGGGCAAGCGCTACGACTCGCTGTCGACGGTGTCGCTGGTGTTCGGAATCGCCGGCGCCGGCATCGCCGGGTACTACTGGTACAAGGAGATCAAGGCGAAGAAGAACGGCGAGGCGAAGGTCTCGGGCAAGGCGGCTCCGTCTCCCGAGACGTCGTGGATCTTCACCCCATCGGCAGGCGACGGTTATGCCGGCGCCGCAGCCGCAGTCCGGTTCTAGAGGTCATCGTCATGCGCTTTGCTTTGCTTTGTCTTTCCATCCTCGGTGCCTGCAAGGGCTACGATCCGGACCTCGGCGGTAGTCCGTTCCTCTGCGGTAGCGAGGAGCCCAAGTGCCCCGACGGCTACGAGTGCAAGGACGACGGCACTGGCCGTCAGGTCTGCTTCTCGAGCTCGGGCGTGATCGTCGACGCCGCGCCATCGGGCTTCCAGTGCGCCGATGATTCGATCCTCGAGGGCGCCGGCAAGAACGACACGGTTTCCACCGCGTATTCGACGCCGGTCGCAACGCAGCGTCCCGACATCTCGTTCGCAGGTCTCGCGATCTGCCCCGAGGGCGACAAGGACACCTACAAGATCGATGTCACGACGGGCAACTCGAACGTCGAGGTGATCACGTCGTGGGATAGCGGCATGCCGGTCAGCGTCTCGCTGCTCAACGGTAGCGGCTCGTCGATCAACAACGGCACGTCGAACGGCGAGAAGTCGCTTCGCGCGTACGCGGCGAACCTGCCGGTCGGCACGTTCTACGCGCAGGCGTACGCGGCCGCGACGACGAAGAACAACTACAAGATCACGATCAAGGTCACGCAGTAAGCGTTTCCACCACTCGTAGGCTCTTCACGCCGCGAGCTTGACCGTCCAGCGGCGCGCTTCGGCAGCGAGCTCGCCGTCCTCTCCAGCCACCGTACGGAGGCGCTGGAGCGCGATCCGTGCACCGGCGGTGTCCCCGCTGTCCCAGCAAGCGCGCAGCTCCTGACGCAAGAGAGCGATCTCCTTGGCCTCGGCGTAGCTCATTGGACCCCCCAGCGTCACCTTCATGGTGGAACTGCTCTCCGGCAAGTTTTCTGCCGTGTTGTTCAGACGCACGGGAATGCGCCATATTTGACCGTGGGGGCGGTCGCACGTTAGCCTTCGTAAACTCTTAGTGATTTCCGGGGAGAGCTGAAGAATGAGCCGTATTGGTGAGCTGCTCGTCCGCGAGAAGATGCTCTCGCTCCAGCAGCTTCAGCAGGCGCAGGAGGAGGCCAAGCGCACCGGTAAGCGCCTGGGCGCGACCCTGTCCCGCCTCGGGTACGTCAAGGATCAAGAGCTCACGCAGTTCGTCGCGAAGCAGTACAGCCTGCCGTCGATCAACCTCGCGGAGATCGAGATCGAGGCGGCCGTCCTGAAGCTCGTGCCGCGCGAGATCTGCGAGAAGCACCAGGTCATCCCGGTCCGCCGCAATGGCCCGACCCTGATCGTCGCGATGGCCGACCCGGCCAACATCTACGCGATCGACGAGCTGAAGTTCCTCACCCAGTACAACATCGAGCCGGTTGTCGCGAGCGAGAGCCAGCTCGAGGCCGCGCTATCGCGCTACTACGACAAGGGCCCCGACCTCGACCAGATGATGGGCGACCTCGACATCGACAATGTCGACTACGCCTCGGTCAGCGAGGACGCGGTCAACGTCGTCGACCTCGAGAACCAGGCGGGTGAAGCGCCGGTCGTGAAGCTGGTCAACGCGATCATGCTGTCGGCGATCAAGAAGAAGGCCTCCGACATCCACGTCGAGCCTTACGAGAAGAGCTTCCGCGTGCGGTTCCGGATCGACGGCATCCTCCAGGAGGAGATGCGGCCACCGCTCAAGCTGCGCAACGCGATCACGTCGCGCCTCAAGATCATGGCCTCGCTCGACATCGCCGAGCGCCGCCTGCCCCAGGACGGCCGCATCAAGCTGAAGATCGGCGTCAACAAGGAGATGGACTTCCGCGTCAGCGTGCTGCCCACGCTGTACGGCGAGAAGATCGTCATGCGTCTCCTCGACAAGAGCACGCTGCAGCTCGACATGACGAAGCTCGGCTTCGACATCAAGCCGCTCGAGGACTTCAAGTACGCGATCAAGAAGCCGTACGGCATGGTGCTGGTCACGGGCCCGACCGGGTCGGGCAAGACGACCACGCTGTACTCGGCGCTCTCCGAGCTCAACACCGTCGATCGCAACATCTCCACCGCCGAGGACCCGGTCGAGTTCAACCTGCACGGCATCAACCAGGTGCAGATGCACGAGGACATCGGCCTGAACTTCGCGACCGCGCTGCGCGCGTTCCTGCGGCAGGACCCGAACATCATCATGGTCGGCGAGATCCGCGACTTCGAGACCGCCGAG
>JACCRC010000094.1 GCA_013813765.1 Deltaproteobacteria bacterium
GGTCTCGGCCAAGGAGTTCCGTTCGCTGAACATCGCGCGCGACGAGTTTCACGGCGACTGGAACTACGTCATCAAACCGCGCGATCAGGACAACTGATCGGTCGACTCACGCATTCGCGGGCCCTAACCTTTCCCCGTGACAGCCACAACGAGAGAGCGGGTGGAAGAGATTCACCACGAGAGAACTCCCAAACGCGGGCGTGCTCATGCAGATGTGGAAAGACGATCGTATGCGGCAACAGCACCGCACAACTGAGACCGTCGCGCTCGTCGACGACGGTGAACGGCGAAGCATCAGCGGTCTTGAACGGCGTACGATGCCATCTGCCAAACCAGAACCACGACCCGACAGCCCCACGGACGAGTTGAGGCAACCCGTACCAGCCACGTCCACTGAAGGTCGAGACCGCCCAGAGAACGCAGGGCCGACGGCTGATCGGGGACAGCAAGAGCGGACCGTCGTTACGAACGACGCCGATCACGCGAGCGGGCACGTGCTCATCGCTGTTGGGTGTTAGGCGCGGCGTTCGTCGCGCTTGTTCAACTGCGCGCGCGCGCCTGCGTCGCCAGCCTCTCTCATCGGGCCCCCCCTGCACCGCGAACGGAGCGAAACGAACTACCCTTGGCACGGTTGCCACCGACTCTAGAACGATGAGCCTTGGGCTGCCTCGTCTTCGAATCGTTCCCGACGATCTCCGACGGAGAGGCAAGGCGAGGGAACGATTCATGGACCTAACTCCGCGGGATCCTTAGCCGCCTCTAAAATCGCACTCTGGAGGTCAGGGGTTCGATCCCCCTAGGCTCCACCAGGAAACCCAAACGGTCCGCAGCGATGCGGGCCGTTTGAGTTTTCGGTGACCGGTGGTACGGGTTCCACTTCAACCGTGCGCGCCTCGACCAGTTCGTCGTCGAGAAGGGCTATCGCGTCGGCACGCGCGACGAGGAGTGCGAGCTCGTCGCGTTCGCGGTGTTCGACATCAGCGACGGGGGACGCGGGCGAGTTGCGGGACGCAGCATCCGGCAGGGAGCTGCCGCAACGCCCTGTTCGTCGCAACCCGATCGCGACGACGGGTGCTGCATCACGGTCAACACGGAGCCCGACAGGATGGGATCCGGCGTCGTGTATCGCGACGCGTACCCGCCGGTGATCACCCGCTACACGCTGATCCACGAGATCGGGCACTGCTTCGGCCTCTGCCACTACAATCACAGCGGCGTGCAGAACATCATGTTCACGGCGCCGAACGCCGACGAGAACGCCGAGCTGTCGTGGTTCGATTGGGGCGAGCTCAACTACCTCGTCGACAACGAGCCGCGCTTCACGCTCGAGGACGGAAAGAACGCGTGGCGCTTCATCGTCGCAGAGCTCGCGCACTGCCTCGACCCCGACGCCCCCATCCCACCGATCCTGTGAGCGGAGATCACGGGGGCGGCTGGCCGCGACTGGCGATATCGAACCCCGGCGGATCGCGTCCGTCGCAGTGATAGGCGGGCGGGTCGGGCTCGACCGACAGTGAGAACCATACGGGTTCGTCGCGACCGCGCAAGCGCAGCCCGATCGTGGTCTCTCCCACAGCAATGCCGGTAACCGAGATGCGGTCATCGGTGGGACCTTGCGCGAGGGCCGCGATCGCGGTGTTGGCGACCGACGTGCTCGTTACCACCAGCGGCATCGGGCCCGAATCGGACTCGTACACGATCGCAAGGTCCGCGCTGCCGACCGAGCCGCTTGGTGTTGGCGTGCCGGTCAACGCGTGCGAGCAGCCTGCCGCTCACGACTTTCGGCGATGACGGCACGAAGCCAGTCGCCGGCGTGCTCAGGCAGCGCGGGCCGAGTCGAAGCGGTTCAGCGCACCGGCAATGACAGCCTGAACAGCGTGGGCAGCTCGACCGTCTCGTCGACCCAGAGGCGACCCCGATGCGCCTCGGCCACCATGCGACAGAAATACAGCCCGAGTCCAAGATTCATCCGGCCCGTGCCCTTCCCGGCCTGTCCGTACTTCTCGAAGATCTTTTCTCTCGAGACGAGCGGAATCGCGGGCCCGGAATTGCCGATCGAGATCTCGGCAGTCGTACCGTCGCCGGTGGCGGTTGCTTCGATCCGACCACCTGCCGGCGTGTGTCGCATGGCGTTGTCGAACACGTTCTCGAACATGCGAGCGATCATGTCGGGATCTGCCATGACCGTGACGGGCGCCGCCGGGGTGACCGCCACGGCAATTCGGCGCGAACGCGCCAACGTAGCGCGCTGCGCGACCAGCTCCGCGAGCATCGCCGACACGTCGACCGGCTCGAGCGCGAGCTCCAGGCGGCCGGCCTCGAGCCTCACGAGATCGAGAAGATTCGCGACCAGGCGCAAGACGCGTTTCGTCGCGCCTCGCGAGTCTTGGAGCGCGCCCGCGACCTCCTCCGGCAGGTTCGGGAGGCTCTCGGCGAGGTACTCGAGGTTCATCAACACGACCGCCAGCGGGTTCTTGAGGTCGTGGACGATCAGCGTGCTCATCTCTTCGCGAAACGTCTGCAGCTCGATGAGCTGGGCGTTACTCTGTGCCAGGGCCATCGTCTTCTCGCGCATTGCCAGCAGGTTGGTCATGCGCAACATCAGCTCGTGGCGATCAACGGGCTTGGTCAAGAACTCGTCCGCCCCGGCGCTGAGCCCCTTCATCCGAGACTCTCGGTCGTGAAGGGCGGTGACGAGGATCACCGGCAGGAATTCTGGGGCCGCAGCGGCCTTCAGCCGGCGCGTCGTCTCGTAGCCGTCGATCCCCGGCATCATGACGTCGAGCAGGACGAGGTCGGGGCGATGCACGTTGGCGATCGCAAGCGCGCGCTCGCCGCCGTCCGCGAGGTGAAGCTCGTGGCCGAGGTGCTCGATGAAAACGACCAGCAGCTCGCGATTGCGCCGATCGTCGTCGACGATCATGATCCGGGCCATCAGCTCATCCTCGACCGACCCGCCCGCGCGAGGGATTCGACGTCGGACACGAACCGGCGTGTATCGATCGGCCCGTCACCAGCTCGAGCTTCAACGCATGGTCCTCGATGACAATGAACCTCACGTCGACCTCCGGACGACTGTACGCAGCTCGAGCTCGAGCTTGCTGAGCACGGCGGTCACGCTATCACGGAGCTGGTCGTGCTGCGCAGGCGTCAGCTCGTAGCCGCCCACCACCAGGCCGCGGTGTGGACAACAAAGCCTCGGTCGATCATGTGCGGGACGCATTCGTTCTCGTGCTTCTCGCATGTCTGCCCTCGCAGCAACATTCGCCGAACGCTTCGTTACGTTCTGAAACGCGCGTTCACTCCGCGAGCGCTGCTTGCAGCGCTTCGAACAGCGCCGGCTCGTCGCAGTCGATCGTGTGCTGCACCAATGAAGCGACGACCTCGGTCGAGTCTGCGGCGAACACGCAACCGTCATCGGCGTTGTAGCTGAACGCGCGGTAGGCGGTCGTGCCCGCGACGTCGATGAGGTCGCGAATCTATCGTCTCCGCGGCGGTCGAGTCGCCCACGCGGTCAACCGACAGGCCGTTCAAGTCGATGTCGCGCATCGCCTGGACCTCGAACCACTCTCCCATCGCATCTGCAACCGCACTCGGGTTCGGCATCACTTCGGTGATCACCAGGTCACCCGGGCCTGGAGCCATGACCGGCCTCAGCGACTCGCCGTCGTCGCACATCCCCGGGACGATGATCTCGCAGTCCTCGTTCGCGGCGCCGGGCGTGCCGTAGTTCCCCGGGGAGAACTCGTTTGCCATCACCTTCGACGCAGAGCACCACTGCGCCTGGTCGTCGTTGACCGTGTAGTCGGGCGTGTGGCCGCCATCGAGCTGGCGAGACAGCCCCGCGCGCACGTTGCCGTAGGTCGCTGCGTCGATTTCGGTGCCGCCGCACGCGAGCGCGAGCCGTCCCGCGCCACTGTTGTAGAAGTCGCCGAGCTTGGCCCCGTATCCCACGTCGACCCACGTAGGACGGAGCTCCGCTGCAACGTTCCCGAGCACGAGGTACTCGCCAGGAGCGAGCGTCACCTCCTCGAGGGTCGTCGCGCGCCGCATCTGTCCGTCGCCTCGACTGTGCGTGATGGTCAGGCCCTCGAGTGCTGCCGCGTGGTCACTGGCATTGTAGATTTCGAACCACTCGCGCCCGTCATCGGCACCCGAGGGATCCGAGAACACCTCGGTGACCACGAGATCACCCGGAAGCAGGGTGCCGCACGGCGTCGTGCTTCCGTCGTCACCGCACGCAGCCAACGTCATCACGGCGAGTGTCACGACGTGCTTCATGGTTCTCCTTCGTTCACTGGAGTTGCGCAACAAGAGCGTGAGGCAGTTCGTCCAGGCGACGAGGTCGTGCGGCGAGCGTTGCAACGCACGGTGGTGCTCGGCGATGTGATGCTGCGGCTCGACACGCGGCGCCCGCCTCGTTCGCGGCGCGCCGGATCAACGCGGCGACATCGACCCACGATCTCGAATCCGTGATCCGCGACAGTCACGCGACGCAGCGCCGAGACCGGCAGTCGTAGCCATTCTCCGCTCGACCGATAGACCTTCACGTGCGACCCGCTCTGGCCGTAGCGCACGCGCAGCTCCATCCTTGCCGCCACCGCCGCGACCTCCTCGAGAGGTTCGCCGAAGACGCTCTCGACGAGCTGTGCCTGAGCGACCGTCGGTGGGCCGATGATCGCAACCCGATATCGCGCTTCGTCGAGAGATGCCGAGATCTCACGTGCGTCGCGCGAGACCGCGGTGGCACCGACCTCGGTCGCGAGCGCGACGATCGGTAGAGAGAGGCCCAGGCCCGTCGATGATGGGACGCCCACCATGAACTGTCAGAACACGACGCGCAGCAGCACGATCAGAAGCCCCACCCAGAGGAGATAGACCAGGAACTCGAGCTGGCTCTCCGCTTTCTCGGGTTCGGAATCATGTTGGTAGCGCACCGCCAGCTCCAAACGAGCATGCATCGTGCCAGCGCAACTCCGTTGCGCGCGCTCGCACTCACGGTATCCAGCATGGCAAATTGCCAGACTTACTTCCGCGGGCGGAGCCTCGTTTGAAACGCCGGCGCCTCGCGATCGTGGGGCACCTCGTCGGTGCGCAGATTCATAGGGGAGCGGCTTCACAGTGCGCGCCTTCTTGCGTGAGCGCGCGGCGCGCTGTCGAGTACTACAGCTGGAGCGGGAGCACGACGACGCTGTGCTTCGCATCGGAGGTGGAGGAGCTCTAGGGTCTTGATTCACTACGCTCGCAAGACTGCTCTTCTTACGACTTACGACGATCTTCGCATCCACGGTGCCCGTAGTGCCCATCGCAATCTGCAAGGGCTGCGAAGCGTGATGCAAGCATCCATCCTCGATTCGGGAAGCATCAGGGAGTTGTGCCTGGCACGAATGGTGCTGATCGCATCGCCCGTGCGTCTCGCGGTCCTTGCGACGACAAGGGACCTCCGATGACAACCTTGGTCTCGGTCAGCGGAGGGTTCAGGACATGGCTAACCATCTCGGCCCACGTCGCACCATGATCATCGGCCGCGCTCTCACTGCTCTGGGCTTCGTGCTGTGCGCCATGATGGCGACCTCGCACGCTGACGCAAGGAAGCGCGTGGTCATCCTCGACATCGCGGATCCCGGAGGCGCCAAGGTGAGCGCAGCCATCGCTCAGGTGATCCGTAGGACACACACGATCGTGTCGACGCGCGATTGGAACCGAACCGCAAAGGAGCTGGCAGCGAGCACGACGGCGCCGCGCAGCTTGAAGAAGGTCGCGACCAAGCTCCGCATCGACGCGATCGTCGAGACGTCCATCGAGAAGCGCCGCGGGCGCTACGTGATCCGGATCAAGCTACATGACGGGGCCAACGGCGCGTATGTGGGACAGATGAAGACCACCAGTCCACGCCTTGGCCTCGACCGAGCCGCCCAGAAGGACGTCAAGAACGAGCTCGTCTACGAGATCTCGACGTTGCGTTCGCGGGAAAACGAACAGGCAAACGAGGTGGCGCGCGCTGGAAGCAAGCGCCCGACAGCGCGTTCGCAAGCGAAGCGGTCGAAGAAGTAGATCGATGCTTCGCGCGTCAGGTGCTCGACGGGTCGCTCGCGCGCGTATGATCGACCGATGACGAAGCCGTGGATGCCGTGGATCGTGGCGACGCTCGCGGCGTGCAGCAGCGGAGGCGCGACGAAACCTCCGCCGGATCCGTCAGCGGTCTTGACGCCGACACCACCCGCGGCGCCCGCGGCGCCCTCTGCGCTCTCGAAGGACGACGCGATCCTCGAGACCGTGCTGGTCCACGAGATCGATGCCGCGTCGCCCAAGCCCGACGAACCGCTGTGCCTTTACGTCCGTAACGATGCCGGCAAGACCATCGATCCCAGCGCGGAGCTGATCGCCGCGATCCAGAAGCGCTATCCAAACGCGGGACCGCGCTCGCGGTGCAACGGCGGTGGGCCCGAGGCGGTCACCGTGAAGGCGGACGGAAAGGGCGCGATGGGGTTCGACGTCGGCCCGGTGAAGTGGGAGGGCGCCGCGGCGCTCGTCGAGGGCGGCGGCGGTAGCCGCGGCGGGGTGCGGACAATCCGGGAGGTCGAGTATCGCGTCGAGGCGGCGGGCACCGGGTGGAAGGTCGCGAGCGAGCGTGTGGTCCGGCAGATGTGATCAGGGCGCGTCCCTCGACCACGCCGGTTGGGTTTCGGCGCCGCGATTGCCCGGGCCCGCTCGCCCGACCGCTCGCCCGCGCCACATGCAAGCAGCGGCGACGCGTCGAGTCAACGCCCGTAGCGCGCCCCCGGCGGGTGCACCGGTTCGGTACGCGAATTGCTCCTACGAAAAGCATGTCCACGAACACGCTGCTCATCATCCTCGTCATCGTTCTCCTCCTGGGAGGCGGCGGCTTCTTCTTCCGCCGTCGCTGACCCTCGCTGTGGCCAGAGCCGAACGCGCGGTCCGCGGTAATGCGGGCCGTTCGAGTTTTCGGGGCACTCACTTCGAACAGGCGGCGGCCCCGTCGCGGGACGCTCGCACCGAGACCGCCACTTGCTTCGCGATACGCGCGAGCGCTCGCTGGTGAGCCTCGGCAAGGCCGGCGTAGCCCGCTCGAGCAGGCTCGCTCGCGTGATGCGAGCACACGAGCGTCGGCGAGGTGCCGGTCACCTCGCGAACCGTCGAGATGGCGTCGATCAGCGCTCGCTTGCCCAGCACCGATTCGAAGCGTTGCACGACGAGCTTGATCCGGTACGTGGGAAGGCCCTCCGCCGTGAGCCCGGCGATGTCTCGTGCGCCGAGGTTGCGGCTGAGCTCGTCGGAGAAGGCTCGGCGGATCTCGAGCGGCAACGGCGCGATCCACGAACGCGTGTCGACCGGCGTCAGCTCACCTGGGCCTTCGCGCACGACGATCTCGGCGCGATCGACTTCCGGTGGGACATCGACGGGAAGTACATCGAGCTGGAGATCGTTCGTCTCGACCGCCTGCTTCGCGGCGGGCGCCGCGATCAGGGTGTAGTAGCGGTTGCTGGCGGAGCGACAACCGCCCGCCACGACGAGGACAAGAGCGGGAACAAGAGCGATGAGCTTCATCGGGTAGGCTTTGGTTGGCGGCCAGGCGCTCGACCCCGGAGCAGCGACTCGGGATGGCGCTGAATGTAGTCGGCGAGACCTCGCAACGAGAAGGCAGCGCGCTCGAGTTGTCCGAGCATCGTTCGTGTCGACTGCTGGAGCGCGGAGTCGGGTGCAGCGATGTTGTCGCGCAGCGACGTGATCCCTTCGCGTAGCGCTTCCATCGCGACGTGGGCGCCACCGAGCAACGCCTGTGCCTGGGGCACGACGTCCTTGTCGAGATTTCCAAGGAGCGTGGCTGCCGAACGAGTCGCATCGTGAACATCACGACCGATCGCCTCGAACGGAATCTTTTCGACCTTCTCGAGGATACGGGCGACGGTGTCCTGGATCTGTTCGGTGCCACCGCGCACGGTTGGGACGACCCACACACCGGCTTGAGCGGGAGCCGAGGCAGCCTTGCCGCGCTCGGCTGGGAACCAATCGAGCGCGATATAGAACGACCCCGTCAGGATATTTCCAGAACGAAGCTGCGCGCGCAGACCGCGCGAGACGAGGTCCTGCAGCATGTCCGGTCCCGTCTTGCCGGACTTCGCACCTTCCTCGGTAAGGCTGACGTAGGCGGCACCCAGCCGTTCGGGGAACACCTTGGCGTCGACATCGAAGAAGAACGCACGCGTCGGAATGTCGTAACCGGGACGAACCGCGATGACATCTCCGATGTGGAGACCTTCGAACTCGATATTGACGCCGACGCCCTTGCCGAGGCCCCGGATGGGTTGATGGAAGCGCATCGCGAGCGGAAACCCGGCCTCCTGGTCGGGGCTCGCGAACGCTTTACTCCGATCCTCGAACAGGGTGAACTTCGTGTTCTCGGCGGCGGGTTTTGCGGCGATCTTCAAATCGCGGACGCCGAAGGCCACGCCGCCCCCCACGACCGTGGCGAGCGACTGCGTATTGACGCGTAGGCCGGTGGCATCGATCGTCACGTCGAGACCGCTCGCATTCCAGAAGACGCTCGCTTCGCTGACGTGCTGGTCGTAGGGCGCATAGACGAAGATGTCGATCTCGACAGACTTGCCATCGGGCGCAAGCTCGAGCGACGTGATGGTTCCCACCTTCGTACGCAGAAGATAGACCGGGGACTGTGGAGCGAGCGAGCCCGCATCCTTCGAGGTCAGCCGGAACCGCCTGCCTTTTTGATCCTGTGTGACGCCGGGTGGTTTCTCGAGTCCGACGAACGAGTCCTCTTCGTCGGTCGACGTACCGACATCCACCTGGATGAAGGCTCCCGAGAGCAGGGTCCCGAGACCGGACACTCCGCCGACTCCGATGCGGGGGCGCTCGACCCAGAACGTCGAATCGCTGACCGCTAGACCGGCACCGCTCTTCGTCAGCTCGACGCTGACGACGACGCGCTTCTTGTCGCTGCTGATGTCGACCGCAGTCACCTTGCCCACCGGAACGTTCTTGAAGCGCACTTCTGACTTTCCAGCCTCGATACCCTCCGCTGTATTGAACGTGATCTGGATCGTGGGCCCGATGCGGAGATAGGTTCTGATCGCGAGCGCTCCTGCTGCGACGACCGCGAGGATCGGTACGATCCAGACGGCTGACGGTCGGCCTCGCTTGCGGGTGTTGATGGCGGGTACCGGAAACTCGTTGTCATTCGCGTTCATGCACGCTCCTCGGTCCGACGTGATCCCAGATCGCTCGCGGATCAAAGGACGCAGATGCCAGCATGGTCATGAGGACCACGCCGGCGAACGGAATCAGCGCGGGGCCAGGCTCGATGCTGGCGAATCGTCCCAGCTGGACGACTGCGGCGAGCAGCGCAACCACCATGACGTCCAGCATGGACCAGTGCCCGACGGTCTCGAGCACACGGTAGAGCTTCGTGCGGCCGCGCGGACGCCAGCTCGAGCGACGCGCCGAGGTGAACAGCAGCACTCCCATCGCCGCGAGCTTCAGCATCGGCACCAACACACTCGCGGAGAACACGAGCGCGGCGAGCAGCCACGAGCCTTCACTCCACAAGAAGGCGATTCCGGAGAGGATCGTGTCGGTGCGGTGGAGCGGGAACTGCTCCGTCACCATGATCGGGAGCGTGTTCGCGGGCACGTACAACGCAGCCGCAGCGATCAAGAAGGCCAGGGGACGCCCGAGCGAGTTGGGCTTGCGCCGGTCGATCCGCTCGCCGCACCGAGGGCACGTGCCCGTGATGGGATCCGCCGCGCGCATCACGAGCTCGCAGCTCTCGCATGCAACGAGCCCGATCTCGATCGCTCGCGTCACGCGCGCACCTCGTCGGCACGCCGCCACAAGGCAACGGGATCAAACGATCCGAGCGTCGCGAGCGCGAAGGTCATCACGATGACCCCGAAGCTTCCCCACCCCGGCACCGTGGACGCGAGCCCCATGAGCTTGACGACCGCGACGACGACGCCGAGCAAGAACACCTCGACCATCCGCCACGGACGCATGATGTGAATTGCCCGCATGATCCAGGAGAAGCCCAGCGGCCGGGCCCCTGCACGTAGCGGCACCAGGACCGAGAGCAGGAGTACGATCTCGATGAGAGGCGCGACGATGAGGCTGATGGTCAGTGCGGCTGCGACGAGCGGTAGCTCTTGATCGTACGAAGCCACGATCGCGCCCCACAGGGTTGCTTCGGTCTGGCGGCCGTTGACGGACATCGTCATCAGCGGAAACGCGTTCGCGATCACGAAGGCGATCGTCGCGGTGAGCGCGACCGCCAGCATCGCGCTGAGGTCGGCGTTCCCGTGATAGAGCGGGGAGCCGCACCTCACGCACCGCGCGGTCGCGCGTACCGAGACATCCGCACGTCGATGGACCGTGTCGCAATATCGACAGATCGCGAGCTCACCCATGGCGTGCTTGCGGGCGGTCGCAGGGACCCATGGTTGTCGTTGTGGGCCGAGCAGCACACTGGACGTGCTCAACCGCCCGTTCACCCCCGCACGGGCACGCGCGTAGAGGGCGAGGGAGCATCACGGGCCGGCGGGTGCACCGGGCGTACCATGACGCATACAACCCGAAACGCGGCTTGCTTGCTGGACTGCAGGTCTTCGGGGCCAGGGCCCGGTAGAATTGGGCATGGGCTCCTCGTCCCGAAAAGCGGGTCGGCGATGAAGGCGAAGTTGCTCCTCGTCGATGACCTCCCCGCGAACCTCCTCGCGCTGGAGGCCATCCTCGAGACGGACTACGACCTGGTCCAGTGCACCTCGGGGGCGGCGGCGATCGAAGCGGTGGGGCAGCACTCGTTCGCCGCGATCCTCCTCGACGTCAACATGCCCTTCCTGGACGGGCTGGAGACCGCGCGCAGGATCAAGCAGCTGCCCCGCGGGGCCCCCGTCCCGATCCTCTTCATCACCGCGGCAACGCACGACACCGACCGAGTCCGAGAGGCGTACAACACCGGTGCGGTGGACTTCATCTCGAAGCCCATCGATCGCGATGTCCTGCGCGCCAAGGTCAAGGTGTTCGCGGAGATCCACGTGGCGCGCGAACAGCAGCTCGCACGCGAGCAACGGGCGCGCGAGGAGGCCGATCTCCTCGCCGCGAACCTCGAGAATGCTGGAAAGTTGAACGAGGAGTTCGTGGCCTCGCTCGGTCGCGAGCTCCGCGCGCCGCTCCAGACGATGCTCGGTTCGATCCGCGCCCTGCGCAGCGGCGCGGTCGCCGAGTCGCACCGAGGCCACGCGCTCGACGCCGTGGAACAGCATGCAGACGCGCAGCTCGAGCTGATCGAGGAGATGCTCGACATGAAGCGCATCTCCAACGGGACGCTGAAGTTGACGCCGACCAGCGTGAACCTCGCGACGGCCGTCGACGAAGTCGTCGCGACGCTGCGCCCGCGCGCAACGGCTGCTTCGATCCTGATCGAATTCGCCGCCGACCCAGAGCTGAGGCCGATCAAGGGCGACGCGGAGCGACTCGCCCAGATCGCGCGGCAGCTCGTCACCACGAGCGTGCGCGCGTCGTCGGCCGGGGGCGTGGTTTCGGTCACGCTGCAGCGCTCGGGGTCGCAGGTGCGGTTGACCGTCGAGCACCACGGTCCGGGCATCGACGCCGCGGTGCTGCCGACGATCTTCGAAGGCTTCGATGACGCGACCGTCCCCGAGAGCCTGCACGGCATGGCAGTCAAGCTGGCGATCGTGGGGCACCTCGTCGCGCTTCACCACGGAACGATCACCGTCGAAGGCGAGGGTCGGGCCAAGGGTACGCGGTTCGTGGTCGAGCTCCCGACGGCGTAGGTCAGTTCCGCCGCGACGCGACCGACGTCGTGCGGATGAGGTCGGCGAGGATCGTGCGCGCGCTTCGGGGCGGGGGCGTCGCGAGCTGGCCGACGAACGGCCACACCGCATCGCGGAAGTCCGGCGGCAGGATTGTCTGCAGGTACTCGAGAGCCGTACCGCGCTGCCGCACGTCGTCCTGGTGCAGCGCGCGATACGCCATGAGCAACTGCTCGCGATCGATGTGGAGACCGACGACGGTGAACACGTGATCGAGCACGTGGTCGGCCGCAGGGTGAAGCCGCGGCGCGACGAACATCGGCATCTCCTCGAGTGGATCAGGCACGAACACGGGCGGGGCGGGCTGGCGCGCGCGGTGGTCCAGCTCGACGAGCAGCGCCCGCAGGATCGTCGCGCGATCGACCGTGAGCCGCGGATGATGCGCTACGAGTTGCATCAGTGCGCGCGAGCACGCGTAGCGGATCTCGAAGCGTTCATCGGCGACACCGAGCAACAGCCCATCGACACCACGCTGCGTCCCGGTGCTGGCGAGGACGAGCGCGACGCGGCGGCGGACCTGAACATCGGCCTCGGGATCGACGAGCACATCCGCGAGCTGACCGGCGATCGCGGCGGAGATCTTGCTCAGGGCGCCGAACGCCTCGACGTAGCGCTCACGATGGGTCAGGAGCATGATCGCATACGCGACGGCGGGCTGGGTCGAGCGCGCGGTGAGCGCGCCGAGTCCGGCGACTGCAACCTCCGCCGGAGCGCCGATCCACTCGCGACCATCGACGACCCCGGCCGGATGGCGAAGCGCATCTGCGATCGGGCCCTCGCCGACGCTGACAGGCTCCAGCGGGGCCGCGGCGACCTCCTCGGGCGCGGCGGCGGACGGCGCGCGTGGCTCCTCGGGCCCCGATGACTCGTCCTTGGTCAGCGCTGGCAACGACGCCGTGTCGCGCAGACCACCCTCCAGCGCCGCGATGTAGTTTGCGCGGAGCATCCGCGTGAACGGAAGCGTGGCGACGGAGAGCGCGACGATCGCGACGAGGACGAGAAGCGTGACGTGCTCGTGGTCGACCGCGAGGAAGAGCGCGACCAACCCCGCGCCGACGACCGTCCCGAGCCGATCGAAGCCGATGTCGATCAGCGCCTTGGCCGCGCGCTTTCTCGATTCCGCGACCGGCGTGTAGAACAGCTCGTACGCGGAGCGGTACAGCGTGTTCCGCTGCACGGCCTCGAAGCCGCGGATCACCACGAACGCGGCGAGCGACGGAAGCGCGATCGCAGCGAGCCCGCCGACGACCAGGAGTCCGGGCAAGGCGCCGATGTTCTTCGCGAGACCCAGGCGACCGAGGACGCGCTCGCCGAGGGTGAACTGGACCACCATCGACACCACCGCCACACTCAGCCAGAACAGCGAGAAGAACGACAGCAGCGGTGCGCCCTTGCCAAGCAGCTGGCTCGCGGTCGCGCTGAGCAGATAGTCCAGCAGCGACGAGGTCGCCGAGCCGATCGCGACGACGATCGCCAGGTTGCGCAGCAGCGGCGCTCCCACGAGCGCGCGCAACCCCTGCCCCTCGCCGGTAGCACGCACTGCGCTGTCCTTCGCGTCGCGCGTCGCACGCAGGAGGGCGTGCATCAGCAGCGCACCGACCAGGCACGCCAGCTGGATCCCGGCCATCGCCAGGAGCAGATCGTGCAGCTCGAGCACATCCGCAGCGCGCCACACCGCGAGGCCGCCGACCACGCCGCCGACGGTCGCGCCACCTGCGATCCGCGCGACAGCATGCTTGGCGTTGTAGGGATCGTAATGCTCGTTGACCAGCGACCAGAACGCCGAGAGGAGCGCCGGGCCGAGCAAGGCCATGTGGAGATAGAACGCGACCGTCATCCACTCGGTGCGAGAGAATCCGAGCAGCCACTCGCCGACGAACGCCACCGTGCTCACGCCGAACAGCATGGGCAGGATCCGGCGAGGCCCGTGCCGTTGCAGCAGGCGTGACACGGCCACGGCAGACGACAGCGACAGGATCGCCCCGACGATCATCATGGCCGGGAGGTCGACGGCGCTGAAGGTCGTCAGGAACAGCGCGTCGCGCACCGACTTGCCCACGACCTGCTGCGCGATGAGCGCGCCCGCCGTGAAGCTCGCGACCCCGATGCCGACGAATCCGGGCGAACGCGCCACGGACTATTCTAGCGGCCTAGCGCCAGCGCTGCCGGCAGTTCCTCGGGCATCTCACGCAAACCCGACGCCTCGCACGAATCCCGCGATCGCTTGCCGACGGGATTCCCTGCCCCCTTTCCACCTCAGTACTCGCGGTAGTGCTCCTGCCGCGAGTGCCGGGCGTCATAGCGGGCCTTCTTCACCACGATGTAGCCGACGATCGCGGCGATCACGAACAGGACCGAGATCGTCGTCGCGATGTGCGCCCTGCGCTGCCGGGCCCGGCTCGCCGCCTCGAGCTCGGCGTTCTCGGCGGAGTACTTCGCCTTGTCGCGGTCGTAGACGCAGAGCCCGCACAATCCGTCGCGCAGCTGCTCCTCGGTGGTGGTCTTCCTGCACCCGGTACACTGAACCGTCGACATGGCCCCTCCGTAACACGGGTCACACGGGCGACATCACCATGTCTGCGATTCGTTCGGAGTTGCGTCCCCCCGCACGCCCCACCCCAGCCGTCGCTTGAGCTGGTAGCGGTCGAGAATCGGCCTGCCTTCGATATCCCCAGCGTCCGACAAAGCTTCATTCTAATCGTTGTTCAGGGCGCCGATCGGGCGATATTTCGTGGCGAGTGAAGCGGAAGAAGCCCAAGGCCACACCGGAGGAGCTGCTGGGCGAGGGACAGCGACACACCGAGCGTGGCGACCTCGCCGAGGCCGAGGCCTGCTACCGCAAGGTACTCGCTGCGGATCCCGACCATCCGCCCGCGCTGTGCCTGCTCGGGCTGACGCTCGTCGATCGAGAGAACTTCACAGGTGCGATCGACGTGCTCGAACGCGCGAGAGCGATCGCGCCCGAGTTCGCCCCGGTGCAGCTCGCGCTCGGATCGGCGTACTCGGCAGCGGGACACGATGCGCTCGCCGTCAATGCGATGGAGTCCGCGCTGCGCCTCGAGGACACCAGTCCGATTCCGCTCGAGCGGCTCGCGAAGCACCACCTCCGAATGGGACGCACGCGCGAGGCGATCGGATTTCTGCGCCGCGCGCTGCGCCGCGATCCGTCCCACGCACAAGCGAAGTACTTGCTCGCCGGACTCACCGGCGACAAGTCGCCCGAGGTGACCGCGCGGCCTCCGGCCGATCTGATCGCGGAGCTGTTCGACGCGTATGCGACGACGTTCGAGGAGCACCTCACCACCGGTCTCCAGTACGACGTCCCACGCGCGCTCACCAGCCTCGTCGCCGCGTGCTGCGCGCCACCGGATGCGAGCTGGACGGTGCTCGATCTCGGGTGCGGCACCGGGCTCGTCGGCGTGGAGGTGCGACCCTACGCACGCACGCTGATCGGAGCCGACATCTCGCCGCGCATCCTCGCCCGTGCGAGACAGCGCGGCATCTACGACGAGCTGCACCGCGAAGACCTGCTCGCGACGCTCGCGCGCGTGCGTGATGCGGATCTGATCGTGGCCGCGGACGTGTTCATCTATGTCGGCGTGCTCGAGGCGACGTTCGCCGCGTGCGCGGCAGCGCTGCGCCCGGGCGGCCTGCTCGCGTTCTCGACCGAGCGAAGCGATACGGATGACGTCGTGCTGCTCACGACGCTCCGGTACGCGCACGCGCCCGGGTACATCGCCCGGCTCGCGGCCGAGCATGGGTTTACCGTCGAACGCGTCGAACCGTCCGTGCTGCGCGTCGAGAAGGAGCAGCCGGTCCACGGCGAGCTGTACGTGCTGCGTCGACGCGAATCCGCGTAAGCCGCGCTGCGCATTCGTGGATCCGATCAGCACGTGCGAATCACTTGCTTCCTGCTGCTCGTGGCGTGTCGTGACGCGCAACATCGAGCCCAGGAGGCGCCTTCCGTGCGCAGCGTGGAGGTCGCGAGAGTGCCGATCGCTGATGCGCCCGGGCCAGCCTTCGAGGTGATGCCGTGCCGCGCGACCGTCCTGGGTAAGGCGTTTCGTGGCGCATCAATGCTGTGCATCGCGTTCCAGGCCGCTTCCATCACGTCGAGCGCGCTCGAGGATCCGACGAGGCGCGGCGCAGCCGCCGAGGCGCTCGAGCTGCTCGTCGAGCAGGCGCTCGCCCCCGCTGCTCGGCGTGGGTTTCCACCGAACAGCGTGTTGTATCGAGGACTGGTGGCGCTCGTGCTCGCAGGTCTCGAACGTGTCGCGCCGAACAACGCGCGCACGTCGCTGTTCGACGAGATCGTGGCGGCGCTCGCCCGCGATCTCGATGCTGGGTGGCTGCCGACCTACAAGGGCGAGACGTATCCCTGCGATCACGCTCCCGCGGCGTCGGCCTTACGGCTGCACGCGGTGCTGCGCGGATCCTCCCCCGACGCGGCCAATCGTCTCGCCGCTCGCATGCGGCGCGCGCTCGCGAGTGGGTTTCCGGCGAGCACTGCCGACCGCACCGAGCGTGCCACCACCCTCGCGTTCACGGCCGCGTTCCTGTTGCCGGGCGAGCCCGAGCTGGCAGCCCACTTTGCGGAGCGCTTCGTCACATTTTGCGACCGAGGGCTCGTCACCGCATGTCGCGAATGGAAACAGCCGCGTCGCGCAGATGCCGCGTCTGGCCCGATCATCGCCGGCTATTCGGTTGGGGCGACAGCACTCGGTTTGCCGGCGACGCGAATGCTGCCTGCCTGGCACGGCGCGCTCGAGCTGACGGCATTTGCCGGCGGCGCACACGCGCTCGATGAGGAACACCCGCTCGAGGCGGCTCTGGTTCGCTACGGTCAGACGGCGCGCGCGTGGCACTAAAGCGATCGTTCCGGGGTACGGTTGCCGCGTGGCGAAGAAGGACGCCGACCGCGCCAAGCAGCAGGCTCGCGAGCGGGTCGTGGCGTCGGAAGCGGCGTGGGCAGATGCCGATCGGCTGATCGGCGACGAGCTCGCCGCGCTGGCTACGCGAGGTGTGACGCCGGCGTGTACGGCCGGGTGCGCGCACTGTTGCCGGCAGGAGATCGTGACTGCGCGCGCGGAGGCCGAGGCGGTCGCCGAGTGGATCAAGCGCTCGTGGGACGAGCCGCGAATCGACGCGTTTCGCGGCAAGCTGCGCGACTGGCTGCGCTGGTATCGCGAGGACTATCCGAAGCTGATCGCCGCGGGTGTGACGCGTTCCGTTGCATTCTACGAGCATGGACTGCAGTGCGTGGCGCTCGTCGACAACGCGTGCTCCCTCTACGCGGCACGCCCGCTGACGTGCCGCACGCTGTATGTCAGCTCCTCACCGGATGCGTGCCGGCAGGAGACCGACCCGCAGTTCGCGAAGGACGTCACGTTCGTGCCGGTGCACGCGCTCGTGCGCGTCGTCGAGCCGGTGCACCTGCGGATCCGCGCGGTTGTCGAGAAGCAGGGCGCGGACTACATGGCGACCGCGCACCTGTTGCCGGAGTGGCTCGCGCACCTGCTGCGGGTAGAGGATCAACCATGGCGCACGACGCCGCCGTTGTTCGATAAGCTGTGACCATGCGAGGCGCATGGTTCCTGATCGCGGTGCTCGTCGGTTGTGGCGACGACGGACCGAGCGGTCCCGGGAAGCTCGTCGCTGATCCGGATGTTGTCACCGGGTGCATGCCAGGTGTGACGGCCGGCCAGACGCGCGCGAAGGTCGTCGACTGCAAGGAAGAGCTGGTGCGCGGCCGGCTTGCGAGCGGGCGGATCGGCGACCTCGTGATCGAGAACGCGCGGCTACGCGTGATCATCCGCGGCCCGGGCGAGGGCTACTACCTGCAGGGCTCCTCGGGCGGCGGCATCGTGGATGCGGCGAGCGCGACCGGTGAGGACCTGGTCAAGGAGATCCAGCCGAGCGTGGACCTCGCGGTCGGTGCGTTCGACGAGATCGTGATCACCGAGGCCGGCAATGACGGTCCCGCCGAGATCGTCGTGCGTGGGCCAGCGTCCTCGCTGAACCTGATCGCAGCGGTGCTGAACCGCGAGCCGCCGCCGCTGATCGTCGAGCATCGCTACCGGCTCGCTGCGGATCGGCCGGAGCTCGAGCTCGAGACGCGGGTGTTCGCGCAACCCGGCGCGGGCGAGGTCGATACGCCGACACTGTACGAGGCCGTGTTCCTCGGCGGGCGCACGACCGCGTACACCACGGGCGGCGTGATCGCGGCGAGCGGCACGACCACGTCGTATGCGCTGGTCTATCCGCCGGGCAGTGCGGTCCCGCAGCTCGTCGACATCGGTGGGATCCGGCTGATCGTCGGGCCGTCGCTCGAGCTCGGCGTTCCGCAGTCGCGGTACCTCGTGATCGGGGATGGTTCGCTCGCGAGCGCGACTGGCCGCGCATGGGAGCTGCACGCCGACGCCACAGGAACGATCCGCGGCACGAGCGCGCCGAACGTCGACATCGAGATCCGCCAGGGCACCGCGATCACCACGATCGCGCGCACGGATGCATCGGGTGCGTTCGAAGCGGCGGTTCCCGTCGGTGCGTACACGCTGCGGGCAACCGGCATCGGCCGCGCGCCCGGCACGGATGCGTCGGCGACCGTGGTCGAAGATGCGGACACGACGGTCGCCGTGCAGGCTGGCGGTACAGGCACGCTGTCCATCACGGTGCGGGACGATGCGAACGCGCCGATCCCAGCGCGCGTGAAGATCGAGCAGGCGGGGCAGGACACGCGGATCGAGTGGGTCGGTGCGAGCGGCACCGCGACGGTGCCGATCGCGCCGGGGACGTGGAGCGTCGCGGTGTCGCGCGGACTCGAGTACGAGGCGTTCGTCGCGTCGAGCGTCGTGGTCGCGAACGGGCAGACCGTGCCGATCGCGGCGACGCTCGACCACGTCGTCGACACCAGCGGCTGGATCTCGCTCGATACGCACCTGCACTCGGAGCTGTCGACCGATTCGACCCTGCCGATCGAGGATCGACTGCGCGCGGTCGCAGGTGAGGGTGTCGAGATGCCGGTCTCGACCGATCACGACATGATCGTCGACTACGCACCGATCATCACGGAGCTCGGGCTCGGCGACTTCGTCGGGACGATGATCGGCGAGGAGTCCTCGTCGATCGTCTGGGGGCACATCAACGCGTATCCGATGAAGCTCGATCCGTCGCGCGCTGCGGGCGGTGCTGTCAGCTGGCTGAAGAAGTCGCCGGGCGAGGTCTTCGCGGCGCTGCACGCCGGCGACCCGACGAGGATCGTGCAGGTCAATCATCCCCGGGATGGCAACGGGAGCCTGTTCGATTCGATCGATCTCGATCCGGTCACGCTCACCGCGCGCAAGGATCCCGCGGCACTCGGCCTGCCCGCCGGCACCGACCTCTCCGATCTGCGGTTCGACGCGATCGAGGTCGCGAATGGTGGCCGCGCCGAGGACTTCGACGAGGTGCTCGGCGACTGGCTCGCGATGGTCGCCGCCGGCCACCCCGCCACCGCGATGGGATCGAGCGATTCGCACGCCGCGACCTCGTTCGCCGGCGAGGCGCGATCGTACGTGTGGGTCGGCGCCGGCAAGGATGATCCGGCTACCGTCGATCCTGCGGTGATCACTGCCGCGATCAAGGCGCGCCACGTGGTGATCGGGAGCCACGCGTTCGTGACGGCCGGGATCGTCACGACCGCCGGCACGTCGATCCCAGGCGAGACGGTCAACGTCACCGGGCTCCCGCAGGTCACGCTGCGCATCAAGGTGCAGGCCGCGTCGTGGCAGGCGCTGTCGAAGATCCGGATCTATCAGGGCCGGACCGAGATCCGGACGATCACGCTCGATCCGCAAGATGCACAGCCCGTGCGCTACGACGCGGACGTCACCCTGCCCGCCCCCGTCGACGACACATTCTATGTCGTCCGTGTCGATCGCGCCGGTCCTGGTGATCCCGTCGTCTCGAAGAACCTCCCCGCGCTCACCAACCCGCTGTTCGCACACGTCGACTGATGCGGGCGCTGCTGGCCCTCGTCGTGCTCGCGAGCTGCTGGCGCGGCGCGGTGGAGCCGGCGCCCGAGCCCGTGCCGCGGCCCGCCCGCCTCGACGGAGAGCCGGATCCTCCGCGGCGCCAGACTCGATCACTTGCCCCGGCCGCGAGCGGTGCGCCCGGAACGACCTCGCCGGGAGAGCTCGCCGCTGTGCACCAGGGGTGGGACGACCAGAATGGTTGTCTCCAGTGTCATCTGCATCTCGGTAGCGGCAATCCGGTGTCCAACAACAGGTGCCTCGGTTGTCACGATCACCAGGGCATCGCGATTCGCATCGCAGTGGGTGCCGGACTCCACGCGACGCCAGGGTTTCGCGGGAGAGCGTGCGAGTCGTGTCATCAGGAGCACAAGGGCCGCCGCTACGACCTGATGGGGTGGAAGTCCATCAAGGGCGGCGTGAAGGGCTTCGATCACGCACTGACCGGCTGGCCGATCCCGCCCGCCTACCAGGGCCTGCGCTGCACGCAGTGCCACACGACCGTCGACTCGCAGGGCCTACAGCTCTACCTCGGCGCGGATCGAGCGCAGTACCCGTGACACGCGTACAATGATCCGGTGCGCCGCATCCCGCTGCTGTTCGTCCTGATCGCCGCCTGCACGCCCCAGCAACGCGTCGAGAATCCGCACGCGAAGCGCTTGAAGAGTCCCGACCCGGCGGTCGATCGCGACGTGACGCTCGATGTCGCGCCCGGCGGCGTCGTGCTCGCGAAGGACGGCAGCAACGTCGACCTCGGCACGCTGTGGGTCAGCCAGCGCGCTGTCGTCGTGTTTTACATGGGGGGCTGGTGCCCGCACTGCCAGAAGCAGCTCGGCGATCTGAACGATGCGCAGAAGAAGTTCAACGAGCGCGGTGCGCGCATCATCGCGATCAGCGCGGACTCCACCGACGAGGCCAAGGCGATGAGCGACAAGCTGAGGCTCGGCTTCGATCTCTACTCCGATCCGCAGCTCGCGGTGATCGCGAAGTGGGGCGTCGCGGATCACGGCTCGAACATTGCGCGGCCTTCGACGTTCATCGTCGAGCCGGGCGGATCGATCAGCTACCGCAAGGTCGGCAGCAAGCCCGAGGAGCGGGCCACGGTCGATCAGATCCTCGCCGCGCTCGGCGACGCGAAGCCAGCGGCGCAGTAACCGCGAGCAGGGCCCACCCGCGGCGGAAACCGCCGTGCTCCATGACGCGCGACCGGCAGCTCGGATCTCAGGGAACGGGCGGCGAGAACCGCCGCGAGCTCGGCAGCACGAGCTCCCACAATCCGAACGTCGCAGCGAGCACGTGATCGAGCTCGCGTGTCTCCGGCGAGTGCATCACTGCTTCACCGAACGGCATGCACCGCGCGGCGAGCTTCGACGCCTCCAGCGTATGCAGGATTCCTCTCGACCAGCCCTCTCCCGCGTACACGAGACATCCCGGTATCCACAGCGCGTCCAGATCCTCGAGCGCATACGGAATCTTTTCATCCGTCGAGCCCTGGACCTCTTGGTACTTGCACTCGAGGGCGATCGCCTTCTGATCGCTCGACCGCACGACGAAGACGTCGATCTTGCGGTCCTTGCCGATGATCGTCTTGCCGAGCGAGATCTCCGTGTACACGACGATGCCGAACGGCGCGTAGCAGCGATGGATATAGCCCGCGATCAGATCTCGATACTGGTTGCCGGTCATCGCCATCGCCGTTACCTCACATCAAGAGTCCGAGCTGCGCGTTCGCTGCGACCTCGGGTGCCGCGAGCAACGGCTCCTTCGCCCCGCCCTCGAGCAGGCGCTTGCGCGTGATGTCGACCGCCTCGGCGCACAGATCGTTACCCATGAAGTTGCGACCGAGCGACGCTGCCGCGACACCGACGGAGCCCGAGCCCATGAACGGATCGATCGCGAGCTCGCCCGGCTGCGTGCTCTGCTCGATCAGCACGCGGCTCACCTCGGGCGGCTTCTCCGCCGGATAACCACCGTTGACTCGCGGATGCGTGAGGATGTCGGCTGTACCCAAGTTGTTCAGCTTCCTCTTCCCCTTCTCGAAGAAGAGAATGCATTCGTACCGCGCACGGTAATGGTAGCCCATGCCGATGTTGCAGTTGTGCGTGACGACGCCATTGGCAAGGAGGAACAGCTCGTCGCGATGCTCGACGGAGATGTCGACGAGCTCCTGCTCTCCGAGCTCATCGATCCCGATGATTCGCACGGGCTCGAAAATGTTCTTCGGATCAAAGTCGACCTTCCATCCACCGGCATGATCATTCTCGAACCGGTGCATACGCGCGAGGCGTCCGTTGGCCTCCAGCTCGCGTCGTACGAAGTAGCTCAGGTCCGGCGATGTACTCACGTAGGTCTCGCGCTGAGCCTCGTGAGACCAATGTCCATCGCCTTCGATCAGGCCGGCAAGCACCCCACGGCGGAACTCATCACCTGCTGCATAGACAGAAGGCTTGAAGTACTTGTCGCGGGCATTGCTACCTCCAACGAAGTAGTTGACGAGATGCTCGGCGATCTTGAAGTTGACGTAGACGAGTCCCTTGTTCTCATCGATCTCGAGAATCGCGTGGATACCTAGCGCGCGAGCGAAGCGCGCGATGTGACTGTGCAGGTGCTTCTCCTGCGCATGGAACGAGAAGTTGATCCCGCATGTTCCGTTCTTGCAGCCTTCCGCGGCGTAAAGGCCGATGAACTTGCCGGCGTCGTAGTCCAACGGGATCGAACGCGGGTACCAAACTTCCAGGTCGTTCTGCAGGTGGCACTGGACCCGCGGGCCGAGTTTCGCTTCTAAACCGAGCTGTCGTGCCCAAGCTCGCGGCAACCGTCCTTGCCCCATCCACCGACGTAGTCGCTTCGGGGTAATGCCCAGCGTGTCCGCCATTGCATGCTTGGAAAGCGCCGATTCGCAATGACGCGCCTGATGCGCAGCCGCCGCTCGGAAATTCTGAAACGGCTCGTTACACCAGAGGCACTCGCTCAAATCCGGAAGCTCGAAGACGGCGTCTTCATCTGGGATGACATCGTCGATGCAGAGACTGTCGTTCGTGCGCTCTCTGACCGGCCTCGAGCAAAGCGCGTCGCCGACTCGCAGCCACTTCGCTTCGATCTGCTCTCCCTCTCGGCGAAGGAATCGATGGTCCAAGGATGCGACGATGTTGGTACCGTCGGAGAGGTGAAGTCGAAGGGACTCACTGCGGGTGCGGCGCGTAGCCCTTACGCGGGTCTTTCCACCTTCCGGAAGTGCAACCTCATCATCGACCTCGATGTCCGCAATTCGGACGACGCCTCTCGTCGTCCACACAGGAGTGTCTGGGCCCAGGCACTTGTCCCAGATCAGTGGCTTCCAGAACTTGAAGCCCACCTTCTCCGCGATCGGCTTCGCGACGAACATCGTCTCGGGATCGCAGTACAGATAGAAGTGCGTGTTGCGCCTGAGCACGCGATGCACCTCGACGAACAGCTCCTCGAACCGATCGTTCGGAAAGATCTCGAACCAGTCGTTGCTCGACGCCTTGCTGTGCTTCAGGCGCGTGGTGGTGCCAATCGCTCGGTGCTTCTCGAGCGATTCGTACGGCGGATCGGTGACGACGAGATCGATCGACTCGCCGGGCAGGGTGCGTAGCCACTCGACGGCGTCGCCGCGCGAGAGTTGAAACCGAGTCTCGTCCACGCACCGAGACTGCCAAACGGGTCTGACAATCTGTTCAGTGCAGAGGAGATCTCCTACGCGATGAGCGCCCGTTCCGCGGCCGACAGCGCGTACGCCTCTGCGACGAGCTTCGCGAGGTCCGCGTGGAGCTTCTGCGCGTCGCCCTTCGAGATCCCCGGCTCCAGGCGCTTGTTCACGAGCGCGCCGATCTCGCGTCGATCCGCGTCGGCGAGCTTCGGCACCGGCAGCGCGGTGAGGTACGCGAGCTTCGGCCGCACGGCGCCATTCAGCGCGGGCGGAAACCGCCGCTTCGCGTACCAGCCATAGAGCGGCGAGTTCAGCACGGCGAGCAGAAACCGATCATCGGTCGGCAGCATCCACACCGTGGTGTCCGGCACGACGTCACCGCGATCGTCGAGCGCGCACGCCGGTGCGGTCTGGATGTCCTGATAGAGCAGCCGCGGCGCGCGGGACTTCACGAGCGGCCCCACCGGATCCTGCAGCTCGTGCCACGAGTAGCTGCCCGGCTTTCTGCCGCGCCACTCTCCGCTCCACGTCGCCGGTCTCGGCTCGAGCTGCGTGCGGAACTGCTCGAGGTACCCGCGCACGGCCGGCAGCTCGTCGAGCGACGTGCCGCGATCGATCAGCAGGATGAACCGCTCCTCATCGACGTGGCGCCACGGCCGGATATCACGCCCCTTCACGAACGAACGCAGGAGCGGAGCGCATGCCGGCTCGCGCTCGAGCAGCCGTTCGCGCGTCGCTCGATCGATCACGAACGCGCGGTTGCACCCGGTGACCACGCCTCTCGATGGGCGCCCGGCGATCTGCTCGGCGAGGGGCGGAAACGCGCTCTCCATGCGATCGAGCAGCGACCGCTCCGACCCGCTTTCGAGGTGCCACGGCGCAGCTCCCCACCGCCCACGCGGAACGAGCTCACCGCCGCGCGCGAGCGCGTGCGCGACCGGCGTGGTCGCATCCGCGCGAACCGCGCGCACGGGCGTGGTGCGATCCGGCGTCGACGTCCCCCACACGATGCACGGAAACGCATCGGCGCCTGCGAACAGTGGAGCCCTCGAAAGATCCGCGATCCCGTCGACCGACGTCTTCGCTGCCAGCAGCTCGCGCAGCGGCCGCCCGTACGCAGCGGTGAGCCACTTGTTCGGAACGATCAGGCAATAGCGCCCGTGCGGGCGCAGCAGCTGATGCGCGAGCTCGATGAAGTACACGTACAGGTCGGCAACACCGTCGTAGCTCGCGAACCGCTGCAGCATCTGCTTGTTCGCGAGCCACTCCTGCCGGATGTACGGAGGATTCGCGACGACAACATCGAACCCTCCGTGCGCGAACACCTCGGGAAACGTCTCCGCCCACGACATCGCAAGCGCGTCCCCATGCACGAGCGCCGTGGCGGATGCACCGGTCGCGGCGCGCGCCGCATCCACTGCTCGCGGATCGACATCCGCGCCGAACACGCACGTCCCTGCAACGCGCTGACGTGCTTGCGCGATCTCGCAGCCGTCGACTGCGACCAACGATCGCGCGAGCACCTCGATGACCTCGACGAGGAACGCTCCCTCGCCGATCGCGGGATCGCAGACCCTGAGAGAGAGGAGCTCAGCCGCGGACTTGCCGCGCACGAACGGAGCGAGCGCGAGCTCGACCATCGGAGCAGCGACGGCGGACGGCGTATAGACGACCCCGAGGGGCCGCACGTCGTCGCGCATCACCGGCACTCGACGAGCCTACTCCTGGACCGAGACCCGCACCACGAGCGCGTGAGGGCGGCGCCGACTAGCGCGCGCCCGCGAAGCGAGCACGCCCTACGCCACGACGGGCAACCGCACCACGAGCCGCGACCCCTCCGCGGCGCATTGCAGATCGCCTTGCTCGCGCAGCAGCGCAAACCGAGCGATCGCAAGCGACTCACCGATGTTCTCGGTCGCGTCGGAGGAGGCGACGATCGTGATCGTCGCGTGGCCTTCTGAAACGACCGTCGTGACCTCGACGGTTCGCCCCCGCCCGGGGCCGCCGGCCGCATCGAGCACGAGAGCGAGTGCGTGGGTCAGCGCCGGTACGGGGACCTCGACGGAAGCCGTCGTCGGCGTATCGCGAAGGTTCACGTAGACGCGCTCGGCCGCGCACGCGAGTAGATCGGCGAGCGAGATGCGGGTGCGCACGGGTGGCATCGTCAGCGTCCGGTTGCCGTTGAGCAGCCCGAGCACCTCGCGCAGCGCGTCCTGTGCGGTGTCGATCGCGCGCATGACCGCCGGCGGGATATCGCCGGACACCTCGCCGATCTCGTCGATCGCCATCATCAGCCCCTGCAGCTTCGACGCGAGGTCGTGGTGGAAGCCGGGAGCACGCGAGCCGACAAGTGCAAAGGCGAGCAGCTCGGAGCTGGCGGCGTGAGCGTGACGCGTGCAGATGTTGCCGTGCTCGTCGAGGTGCGTGAGCTCCACGAGCGCGTCAGCCCTCGAGCTTCTTCGTCAGCCCGACGAGTCCGAGCAGCGCCGCCTCGGCCCACGGATCGGCCGGGACCTCGTGGACCTGACCCTCGATGCGCGTCACGTACGAGATGCCCGGGAACTCCTGCTCGAGTGCGCCGCGCAGAGCCTCGCGGCGCTCGCGGCGCTCGCGATCGCCCGACATCGCGATCAGCTCCTTGTTGCGCGCGACGCCGTCGTTGACCGCCTTGCGCAGCACGTCGGGCTCGAATGGCTTGCTGAGGAAACGGAAGATCTCGCCCTGGTTGATACCGTCGATCGCGGTGTCGAGTGTCTTGCGGCCAGTCAGGAGGATGCGAACCGTCTCGGGCCGAATGCGACGCGCATGGCCGGCGAGCTGCGCACCGGTCATCTCGGGCATCTCGTAGTCGGAGACGAGCACGGCGACCTCGTCGGAGGCGATCCATCCGAGTGCTTCACTCGCACAAGTGGTCCAGCGGATCTGGATCGGCTCCTTGCGCAGCGAGCGCACGACAGTGGCGAGCAGCTGATCGTCGTCGTCGACGCAAACAACCATCGGGAGCTTGGTTTCGGTGGTCATGAGGAGAGCCAGCGCCGCCAGCCGCGACGGTCGGTGATGCGCTCGATCTCGTCGAGTGCGGTGATCAGGGCGCGCATCCCGGGGAACCGAGCTTGCGGTGTCTTCTGCAGGCACGTGGTGATCACGTCAGCGAGCTTCGGCGGCAAGGGGCCATGCGGGCTCTCGACCGGCGGGACTGCCGCACCGATGTGCATCATGCAGAGCGTGCGCAGGTCCTTGTGCTCGAACGGCGGCCTGCCAGTGATGAGCTCGAACAGCACGGCGCCGAGACCGTACTGGTCGGAGCGATCGGTGGGCGGCAGACCCCGCAGCTGCTCGGGTGAGATGTACGCCGGCGTGCCGAGCACGAACTCGGGGACCTCATCGGTCGCGCCTTCGCCGGCGAGCTGCGCGAGACCGAAGTCGACGAGCTTCACGTGAATGGGATCGGTCTGCGTGATCTGAATGTTCGACGGCGTCACGTCCGCGTGGGTCACGCCGCGTTCGTGCGCCGCGGCGAGCGCGAGCGCGGTCTGCCGCGCGATCGCGACGACCTCGGCGGGCTGCAATGCTCCGCGTTCCACGAGGTCCGCGAGGCTCTCGCCTGCGAGCAGCTCCATCACGAAGTACGGGCGGCCGTCGGGCATGTGGCCGAAGTCGAAGACGTCGACGATGTTCGGGTGGCGCACGCGCGCCGCGGTGCGGGCTTCGCGGAGGAACCGATCGGATGCGGAGTCCTCGCGATCGACGACGCGCGCCCGCAGGACCTTGAGAGCATAGTTGCGACCGAGCGCGATGTGCTCCACCCCGTACACCGTCCCCATCCCGCCCTCTCCGAGGAACTCCTGGATTCGGTAGTTGCCGACCACGTCCCCGGACCGCGGCTCGACGACCTCGATGGGCCCGCTGCGCTGCCGGACCTTCGGCATGACCATCAGGTCGGCGCGGAGGCTGGCCCCGGGCCGCAGGGTGATCACCACGTCCGCGTCGCGATTTCCGGAGCGGACGGAGAGGACTCCGCTGGTCGAGTGGGAGGCCGCGAGGTCGAGGTCCGCCAGGAATGCCAAGCGGGCGATGACGGCCTCCCCGATGGGGGCATCGAGGCTGACGTTCGAGAGGACGGCGCTGGCCCGCTCGAGGGTGATCAAGTACTGGCCGTCTGTCGCGGCGTCGGGCTCGATGTAGACCGCGTCCGCGTTGGCGCGCACAGCGGCCGCCAGTGCCACGTCGGCGACACGCAGGGGATCCGCCGACATCTTCTGCAGCATACCCCCTTTGCGAAACGCAGGAATGGTCGGTTTCCATAAACAAGGCGAGCCGTGCAATCCATGTTGATTTGCGATGACGCCCCCCGACATCCGCTCCTCGTTCTCCGCACCAAGGCCTGACATGACTAAGCCGCGCATCGGTCGAGTGCTCGTCGTCGATGACGACGAGCCGATGCGCAAGGTTTGCGCCCGGATCCTCGCGCACGAGGGCTGGGAGGTCGTGCAAGCGCCCGACGGAAGGACGGCGATCGGTGCCGTGCTTGGCAGCACCGAGCCGTTCGACTGCGTGGTCTCCGATGTCCACATGCCCGAGGTCGATGGCTTCCAGCTGATCGCCACGGTGCGCCGCCACGACGAGGAGCTGCCGGTGCTGCTGATGACCGGCGACCCGTCACTCGACGGTGCGGTGAAGGCGATCGATAACGGTGCCGTCTCATATCTGACGAAGCCGTTCGAGCCCGAGACGCTGATCGCCGGGGTCGCTCGGGCGGCTCGCCAGCACGGTGTAGCCCGCATGCGGCGCCGCGCCGACTCGTACGCGCTGAAGCTGATGGCCGAGCGCAGCGAGCTCGAGGCGCGCTTCGAGCGAGCGCTCTCGACGGTGTGGATGGCGTTCCAGCCGATCGTCCAGCTGTCGACGAAGACCGTGTTCGCGTACGAGGCGCTGCTCCGCTGCGACGAGGAGTCGCTGAAGCGCCCCGACCTGTTGATCGCGACCGCCGAGCGACTCGATCGTATTCACGATCTCGGGCGCACGGTGCGCGCGGCCGTCGCGAAAGCGTCGGTGAGTGCACCGCGAGATGCGCTGATCTTCGTGAACGTGCACGGCCTCGAGCTCACGGACGAGGAGATGTTCTCCGGCGGCAGCCCACTCGCGGAGATCGCGTCGCGCGTCGTTCTCGAGATCACCGAGCGCATCGGACTCGATCCGACCACCAGTGCCGAGCAGATGTCGGCGCTGCGCAAGCTCGGCTACCGGATCGCCGTCGACGACCTCGGCGCCGGATACGCCGCGCTCGGAGCGCTCGCAATGCTCGAGCCCGAGGTCGTGAAGCTCGACATGTCGCTGATCCGCGGCATCGAGCGTCACCCGACGAAGCGTCGCGTCGTCGGTGCGATCTCGATCTTGTGCCGCGAGCTCGGCAGCCGCGTGATCGCCGAAGGTGTCGAGACGAAGGCCGAGCTCGATGCGGTGTGCGCCGCCGGCATCGACCTCGTGCAGGGCTATCTGTACGCGAAGCCCACGCGTGGCTTCGCGTCTGTCGCGCTCTAGGGGCCGTGCTTCGCCGCGGCGAGGACATCGCCGAGGATCCGCCACGTGAGGCCCCAGATCACGTGGCCGTCGTACGTCCAGCTCGGGAACGTCATCTGCGAGCCCGGATACGTGTACGTGCTGTCGTAGGTGCCCGCGGCCGCCGTCTCCAGCGGCAGCCAGAACGCGGACAGCGCCTCCGGACCGCAGGTGGGCTCGACCGTCACCTCGGTGAGGAACACGAACGGCGTGACCATGATGCCGTTCGGTCCGGATGTGCGCGGCATCAACGCGGTGAGCTGACCGAGGTAGCGCGCACCGGCGAGCTCGACGCCGAGCTCCTCGCGGGTCTCGCGGATCGCCGTGGCATGGAGATCCGGATCGAACGGCTCGTGTCGCCCGCCTGGGAGCGAGATGTGACCGGACCACGGATCGCCCGGACGCTCGGCGCGCTTCATGAGCAGCACGCGCGGGCCGGATGGATCGTCGTGGAGGAGCACCGCGACCGCGGCGCGCTTCTCGGCCTCACCTGCCGGGCGCGGATCGCCGGGAGTGAGGTTCACGATCAGGCGTTCGGTCAACGGCGACATCCTCGTCAGCATACGACGTACAGTCCGTTTCGCATCCATGAGCCGCGACTTCGATCTCGTCGTCTTCGGTGCGACTGGCTTCACGGGCAAGCTGGTCGCCGAATACATCTCCCGCTCCGCGCAGAAGCTCCGCTGGGCGATCGCCGGGCGTAACCAGGCCAAGCTCGAGGCGCTCGGCCTCGGAGTCCCCGTCCTGGTCGCGGATGCGCTCGATGCGGCCGCGGTCGCCGGCATCGCGCGGCGCACCAAGGTGATCTGCACGACCGCTGGCCCGTACGCGAAGTACGGCAGCGAGATCGTCGCTGCGTGCGCCGAGCACGGCACGCACTACTGCGACCTCACTGGCGAGCTGCAGTGGATGCGACGCATGATCGACGCTCACGACGAGCGGGCGAAGCAGACAGGCGCGCGGATCGTTCACACCTGTGGTTTCGACTCGATCCCGAGCGATCTCGGCACCTGGGCGGTGCAGCAGGAGTTCATCAAGGCCTACGGCAAGCCCGCGACCAGCGTCACCGCGCTGTTCGGCGAGTCCAGCGGCGCGCTGTCCGGGGGCACTGTCGCGAGCGGGATCCAGACCGCGGTCGAGGCAGGCGCGGATCGATCGATCCGCCAGGTCCTCGCGAATCCGTACGCGCTCGATCCGGATCCGTACGCTGACCGTCCGCCATCGCCGGATGAGGGCGGCATCGGCTGGGACTCCCGGCTCAAGATGTTCACGATCCCATTCGTGATGGCCGGCATCAACACGCGCGTGGTCCGGCGCGCCCACGCGCTGTCGGGCTTTCCGTGGGGTAAGGACTTCGTCTATCGCGAGGTGATGTCGACACCCGGATCGCCGCGCGGTCTCGTGATGGCCACCGCGATGACGGCCGGCCTCGCGGGCCTCGCGTTCGCGATGAAGCGGCCGCGCCTCCGCGATGCGCTCGCGAAGCGTGCACCGCAACCGGGTGAGGGTCCGACTCCGGAGCAGCGCGAGAAGGGTCACTGGAAGACGCGGTTCGTCGCCGAGGCCGGCAATCACCGACTGTTGTATGTCGCTGCCGATCGCCACGGCGATCCTGGCTACGCGTCGACCGCGAAGATGCTCGGTGAATCGGCGCTGAGCCTCGCGCTCGACCCGCTCACCGCTGCCGGCGGCTGCACGACGCCCAGCATCGCGATGGGTCAGTTCCTCCTCGACCGACTGCGTCGTGCCGGATTGACGTTCGAAGTGGCCGGCTGATCGACTCGCCGGTCAGCAGTCTCGCGATCACAACCACGCGAACCCGCACGCGGCTCGGGTGGCATTCTCGCTGCACTTCCTCCGTGCATGCGGTTCCTCGATGGCTACTCGGGTAGCCGGTCCTTGCGCGTCGTGGCTACGACGCCCTCGACCGAGGAAGCGGAGGTCATCAGCGCCAGCACCTGATGCCGACCTACGATTCGGGACCCGGTTGGTGAGACTGCGGTTCCGAGGATGGCTGGCCAGCCGGGGTAATTCTGCCCCGGCTGGTTTTTTTCAGCGACTTCGAGCTCAGCTCGGACGCAGCACAGACCCGGATGCGTCGGCAGATGCCTGGCGCGTCGCTTCGTCGTAGTGGCCCCAGCACACGGGCGCGTACGACTCGTCGGCGCCGAGCTGGATCTGCGGGCCGCGCACGGTGGGCGTACCGTTGACGAAGCGGAGGTTGCAGATCGCCTTCTTCGCGCAGTACTGGCAGGTGACCTTCACCTCTTCGATGCGATCAGCGAGCTCCATGAGGCGCTGCGCACCCGGGAACAGCTTCGTGCGGAAGTCGGTGCGCAGGCCGTAACAGATCACCGGCACGCCCGGATCGACGGTGATGCGGCGCAGATCTTCGATCACTGCAGGCGGGAGGAACTGCGCCTCGTCGACCAGCACGCAGTCGAGGTTCGCGAAGTCGCGCGGGTCGAGCGCGGTCTCCTCGTCGATCATCAGATCCGCTTCGGCCTCGAGGCCCGCGCGCGATGAGATCTTCGACACACCGAACCGGACGTCCAGGCGCGGCTTCATCAGAAGAACGCGCTTTCCTTGCTTGCGGTAGTTGTGCGCAACCGCGAGCAGGTTCAACGACTTCGCCGAGTCCATGGTGCCGTATCGGAAGTAGAGCTTCGCCACGGCGCCGAACGTAGATCCCGGGTATGACAAGGGGATGCGCTCCGTCCTGTTTGCCGCGATCACGCTGACGTCGGTCTCGGTCGCCTCGGCCGAGGGACCCGCCTACCAGGTCTTCGAGGACTCGGCGCTCGGCATCACCCTACCGCCGAAGAAGATCCTGCTGGGCGACAAGGGCATGGACGCCACGCTCACCGACTGCATCGTGCGCGCGCCTGCCGCCGCCGGTTCGGTCTTGTACTGGCTCGAGATCGGCAAGGCCGGCAACGTCACGGCCGCGAAGGTCCGAGGCACCGGCTCGAGCGCGCTCGACAGCTGCATCGCCGGCGGGCTCAAGAAGGCGTCGATTACCGAGAAGCTTCCGAGCTCGATCGTCGTGGTCGGCCGCGTCGACGTGCTCGATCGCAACAAGAACAAGGGGACGTTCCTGCCGTCACCGAAGGTCTCCGAGGTCGCGGTGCTGCTCGATGCCAAGGGCGGTGCGTGGCAGCTCGGCACGAAGCGCCTCGCGTATACCGAGAATCGTGCGGCGGACATCTCGGCCGCACTCGACACCCAGGTCGCGAACCTCAACGCGTGTGCCGCGAAGCGCGCGGCTACCGGCGTCGACCTCGACCTCGTCGCGTGGGTCGACGGCAGCAAGTCGATCGTCCGCGGCACCGGCGACACCGCCTACGACAACTGCCTCGCGAAGGCGCTCGCCGCGATCAAGCTTCCAACGGGCGCGTCCGCGATCTGGATGGAGCTGATGCTGAAGAAGGCCGCCGAGCCGCTGCAGCCGCGCACCGACAAGCCCTCGCTATCGAAGGAGCAGGGGCTCAAGGACGCGCTCACCACCGCCGTTCGCGCCCGCAGTGCATCTCTGCTCGACTGCACCGACGGCAAGAAGGCCAAGCTCGCGAAGCTCACCGTCGTGCTCTCCGGTGGCAAGGCGAACGTCAAGGCGGTCAGCACCGGTGACCCCGCGGCCGATGCGTGCGTGAAGACGAAGTTCGTCGACGTCACGATCAAGTCCGCCGAGCCCACCGACAAGCTCGAGCTCGAGGTCGAGCTCGCCGCTCAGTAGGCGCCGAGCCAGTTCGCGATCAGCACCGACGCGGCGCCGACCATTCCGGCCGCGGGGATCGTCAAGATCCATGCATAGATGATCCGCGTCGCGAGCCCCCAGCGGATCCCACGCGCGCGAACCACCGAGCCGACGCCGATGATCGCGCCGGTGATCGTGTGCGTCGTCGAGACCGGGATCTTGAGGTACGTCGCGAGGAACAGCGTGATCGCACCGGAGACCTCGGCTGCGAAGCCGCCGACCGGTTTCAGGTGCGTGAGGCCCATGCCCATCGTCTTGACGATGCGCCAGCCGCCGATCGCGGTGCCGAACGCCATCGCGCCGTACGACGCGACGAAGATCCAGTAGGGCGCGGGCTCATTGTGACCGAGCATGCCGCCCGCGATCATCACGGCCCAGATGACGCCCGCGGTCTTCTGCGCGTCGTTGCCGCCGTGACCGATCGAGTACAGACCGGCGGAGATCAGCTGCCCGACGCGGAAGATTCGATCCACCTTCTGCGGTCGGAACTTCCGGAAGACCCAGTAGAGGACCAACATCAAGAAGCTGCCGATCACGAGCCCCATCAGCGGGGCGAGCGGGATGAAGTAGAGCGTCTTCGCGATCTTGTCGAGCTGCAGCGTGTCGAGGCCGCCAAACGCGAGTCCTGCACCCGACAGGCCGCCGATCAGCGCGTGCGAGCTCGACGACGGCAGGCCGAGCCACCACGTCAACAGGTTCCACACGATCGCGCCGAACAGGCCGCAGATCACGACCCAGACGTACGCATTGCTCGAGCTCTGGATGTGGATCGTCTTCGCGATCGTGTCTGCGACGCCCTGATGGAAGATGAACAGGGCGATGAAGTTGAAGAACGCGGCCCACAGCACCGCCATGCGCGGGGACAGCACGCGCGTCGAGACCACGGTGGCGATCGAGTTCGCCGCGTCATGAAAGCCGTTGATGATGTCGAAGATCAGCGCCGCCGCGATGGTGACGATGACGATGGCCTGTACGTCCATGACCGATCAGCCGTGCTCGAGGATGACGCCTTCGATGATGTTCGCCACGTCCTCGCATCGGTCGGACGCGTTCTCGAGGTTCTCGTAGACCTCTTTCCACTTGATGACGACGATCGGATCCTTCTCTTCCTTGAAGAGGCGGGCCACCGAGCGGCGGAGGATCGCGTCGGCCTCGTTCTCGAGGCGGTTGATGTCGATGCAGAGCTTCAGCGTCTTCTGCGTATCCTTCAGATCGCGAAGGCCGCGGATCGCCTGCTCGACCTGCAGCGCGGAGCGGTGCAGCGCATCGGCGAGATCGCGCACGTCGCTCGTCATCACCGTCAGCTCGTAGAGCTCGATGCGCTCGGCGGCTGCCTCCACGTAGTCCATGATGTCGTCCATCCGCGTGATCAGCCGGTGGATCTGGTCCCGGTCGATCGGCGTGATGAACGTCTTGTGCAGCGCTTCCACGCAGCGGTGCGTGATCGTGTCGGTCTCGTGCTCGATGTCCGAGATCCGCCGGCACTTCGCCGGGATGTTTGCGCCTGTGGTCACCAGCGACAGGAACTCCTTGGTCCCCTCGATCGTCAGCGCCGCGTGCTGCTCGAAGAAATCAAAGAAGCTGGTCTCGCGGGGCAGAAACCGACCGAACATACTCAAGCCTGTAACACGCGCGCGATCGGTGCGTCACGGGGCTAGATGCCCATCCCGCAGGTATCTGATGACGAGGCTGTGGACCTCGGGGTGATTCATGATCCACGTGTGCGTCGCGTCCACCTCGGCGAATGCGGCCATGCCATCGAGCTTCGTCTCCTCGACCGCCACCGTGCCGTCATTCTTCATCCTCGCGGCGAATCGCCGGCCCATCGTCCAGCTCGTCACGTTCGTCAGCGCTCGGCTCCGCGTGCCCGCGATCACGGCGAACGGCGCCGGCGGGGCGGGCCAGGTCGATCCGTCCGCGAGCTCCGCCCCTGCGGGACCGTAGTACCAGCGAAACACCGGGTTGCCGACGAGCCCTGCCGCGAGCTGGCTGCCCCGATTCGGCGGCGCGAGCATCACGATGCGCTGCCAGTGAATCCTCGGATCGTTCAGGTGCCGCACGATGACGCCGCCCATCGAGTGCGTCACGGCGCAGACCGGTCGCGGGCCCGCCTGCGCGACGATCGCCTCCGCGAGCTCGCTCGCGAGGTAGCTGATCGAGTGGCGGCGCGATGGATAGGTGCGGCTCCACGTCTCGAAGCCCGCCGCGCGCAGCACCTTGCCGAGCCGCGCCATCGAGCCATGACCGCGCGCGAGCCCGTGCAGCAGCACGACGAGCGGCGTCATTTCTGCTCGGCCGCGTCCTCCGCGGCGTCCTTGTCGTACTCCGCATCGAGATCCGCGTTGCGCCGCGCGCGCCACGACTCCTCGGGATTCTCGCGATCGGGATGATCCGGTGGGAACAGCGCAGGAAGATCCGCCGGCTTCACCTCGGTGACGGTTTGGATCACGTCGTCGGAGAGTACGTCGCGCTCCGCGCGGAGCTTCTGGACCTCGCGGCGGAATCGAAGCCGGCGGAATAACGCACCGAAGCCGCGGCGCACGAGGCGCAGCCGGTCGAGCACGCGCAGCGTCGCCCACCCCGACGCAGGCAGGATGAGCGCAGCGAGCAGCGCCCACGAGAGACCGAACTTCCACCACAGCACACCGACGGCCGCCGCGTACGACAGCAGCACGAGCAGCATGCCGATCAGCATCTTCGTCGTCGCGATCACATCCTTGCGCGGCGTGAGCCGAGCGCCGGCGATCCGCGCGAACGCGAACGTCGGGATGTGAAGCGGTGCGCCCGGCGCGGACAGCGGCAGCCAGAAGGCGACCAGCATCAGGTGCCGGAGCACGCGGCCGCTGATCTCGAGCTTCGACAGGTCGCGCGCGAGCTCGCGGTCGGTGAGGCCGAGCTCGTCGAGCTTCTCCTGATACGAGCGCACCCGCGCCATGAGCTGCAGCACTTTCGGATTCGAGGCGACCTGCCCGTAGTACGCGTTGAACCGGCGCGATAGCTCGACGCGATCCTCGATCGAGATCTCCTGCGGCTGATACAGCCGGCGCACGACGTCGAGCGCTCGCACGGTCTCCCAGTCCGGGGCGTTGATCGTCAGGCGGCGAAGCGCCACCGCGATCTCATCGGTGACCGCGTTGACGGTCGCCTTCTCCGTGCCGCGCCCGGGCTCGATCTCGATCGGCGGGCCGTACTGCACGAGCACGCGGCTGCGGAACCGCTTCGGATGGATGAACGTCAGGCCGCACGGCACGAACGCGATCGGCCGGCCGGCCTGGGCGGCGCCACCGAGGGCGAGCCGCGCGGCGCCGGTCTTGAGCTTCGCGAGCTGCGACTCGTCGTGGGATAGCCCCTCGGGAAAGATGCCGATCGCGCCGCCAGCTTCGAGCACGGCGAACATGTGGCTGAATGCGACGTCATTGACCTTGCCCAGCTCGGCCGCATCGCGCGGCGTGGCCGCGACCGGTGCGCGGCCCGTGCCGTCGTGCTCGACCTTGCGCGCGAGCGGCACGGCACCGAGGCCGCGCAGCACGACGCGCATGAGCCGGCCGCGGAACAGCGTGTCCTTCGCCGCGAAGTGCACCTTCCGGCCGCACGTCGTGATGATCAGGATCGGATCGATCAGCGAGTTGGGATGATTCCCCGCGAACAGCACGGGCCCGTCCGCCGGGATGTTCTCGAGCCCGACCACCTCGACCTGGCGGAAGAACACGCGCGTGACCATCCGCAGGAACCACGCCAGGATCCGGTACGCCACAGGTCATCGTAGACGCGAACGCCACGCAGGTGCACCGCACGTGCAC
>JACCRC010000138.1 GCA_013813765.1 Deltaproteobacteria bacterium
TGGCAACCCGATGTGGGCCGGGGCGCGCCAGACTGCTCGTGTCCGGTGGGCTGTGCGGAGTGCGGTGGCGCGGAAGAGCGAAGGACGACAAGAACCGAGGAGGCCACGCACGGAAGTTTTGGGTCGCGTAGCGACCAAAAAGTTTCAGAGCTTGGCGTGCTTGGCTCCTTGGCGTGCTTGGCGCTAATTCCGGGGCACGGCAGTGCGCGGGCAGTGCGCGGGCAGTGCGCGGGCAGTGCGCGGGGCTGGCGGTTCGCCGGCAGTGCGCGGAGCTGGCGGTTCGCGGGCACCGTAGCCCGCGAAGCATGGCGGTTATCCGCGCAGCGCTTCCACGAGGTCGGTGTGCTTCCAGACGAAGCCGAGCTCGCGGAGCCGCTTCGGCACGATGCGCCGACCCTTGAGGATGTACTCGGCGAGCTCGCCCGCCGCGAGCTTGATCGCGAACGCGGGCACCGGTAGCCAGCTCGGGCGGCTCATGGCCTTGCCGAGCGCGGAGGCGAGCTCTGCGTTGCGCACGGAGTCGCGCACGAGGTTGATCGGTCCTGCGTAGCGCTCGTCGTGGACGGCGTTGACGTACGCGGCGGCCGCGTCGTCGACGTGGATCCACGCGAACCACTGCCGGCCGCTGCCGATCCGACCGCCGGCGAACAGCTTGAACGGCGTCTTCATCCGATCGACGGCGCCGCCGCCCTCGCCGAGCACGATGCCGGAGCGCATGGTGACCACGCGCAATCCGAGTGGCTTCGCAGCGAACGCTTCTGCCTCCCAGTCGCGGCACACGCGCGCGAGGTAGGAGTCGCCCGGCGGGTCGGCCTCGGTGACCTCGTCGTCGTCGAACTCGTCCTGGTCGAGGGCGAACGGGTAGAAGTCGCCACCGCTCGCGGACACCAGCGCCTTCGGGCGCTGCTCGGCGGGAAGCTTCTCGATCATCTCCACCAGCGTGCGTGTGGCCTCGACGCGCGAGTCGCGGATCACCTGCTTCTCGCGAGCGTCCCATCGCTTCGCGCCGATCGACTGGCCCGCGAGATGGATGATCGCGTCGGTGCCCGCGAGCGAGTCGGCCCACGGGCCGGGCGTCTCGAGATCCGCGGTGATCGCGGTGACGTCGCCGAGCTTCGTCTTCGCTTTCTCGGCGTCCCGCGACAGCACTGTCACCTCGTCTCCGCGCTCGCGCAAGAGCGGCACGATGTGCGAGCCAACGAAGCCGGTGGCGCCGGTGACGACGATCTTCACAGCACCGCCGGGGCGCCGCGGCCAGGGGACACGGGGTGCGCGATCCGCTCCGCCACGTACTGCTTTGCCTCGCGGCAAGCGTCGACCAGCGGCAGGCCGAGAGCGAGGTGCGTCGCGATCGCCGACGACAGCGCGCAACCGGTGCCGTGCACGTCGGTCGAGGGGAGCCGTTGGCCCTTCAGGTACTCGACGCCGCCCTCGTGGCAGAGCACATCGACGGATTGATCCGTGCCGAGGTGACCACCCTTGACGAGCACCGCGACCTTCGCGATCGAGGCGAACACCTTCGCACCCTCGACCGCCTCGGCGAGGTTCGTGATCTCCGCTCCGACGAGGAGGCCGAGCTCCTGCGAGTTCGGCGTGATCAGCGTCAGGTGCCGGCCGAGCGCTTCGAGCGCGAGCTTGAACAGCTCGGGGCCGAAGAGCACATCGCCCTGCGTGGGCGCGATGATCGGATCCCACACCACCGGCGCCCGCGTGAGATCGAGGTGCTCGCCGAGCTCGCGCACGACGTCCTGCGATCCGAGGATGCCGATCTTGCACGCGCGGATCTCGATGTCGGTGAGCAGCGCGTTGAGCTGCGCGCCGAGCACCTCGCGATCCAGCTCGTGACACGAGCGCATCCCGCGCGTGTTCTGCACGGTGAGCGAGGTGATCACGCCGACCGGCCGACCGCCGAGGTTCTGCACGACACGCGCGTCGACGAGGAACCCCGCGCCGCCCGACGGGTCGAGCCCCGAGCAGATCAGGACGTTCGGCGCCGGTGCCGCGGGTCCCTCGCGATACGGGCTCACGAGTCGAACGCCGCGAGGCCGGTGATCTCCTGACCGACCACCAGCGTGTGAATGTCGTGCGTGCCCTCGTACGTGTAGACGCTCTCGAGGTTCAGCATGTGACGGCCACACTGGTACTCGTCGGTGACGCCGTTCGCGCCGAGGATGTCGCGAGCATCGCGCGCGATATCGCGGGCCATCGCGACGTTGTTTCGCTTCGCGAGCGAGATCTGCGCGGGCGAGAGCTTGTCGGATTCCTTGAGCCGGCCCATGCGCAGGCAGAGCAGCTGCGCCTTCGTGATCTCGCTGACCATGTCGACGAGCTTGCGCTGCACGAGCTGATAGCCGGCGATCGGCTTCGAGAACTGCACGCGATCCTTCGCGTACGACAGCGCCTCGTCGTAGCAGGCCATCGCCGCGCCGATCGCGCCGTAGCAGATGCCGAAGCGCGCCTGCGAAAGGCACGACAGCGGGCCGCGCATGCCGGCGACACCGGGAAGCAGCGCGTCCTCGCCGACCTCGCAGTCCTCCATGATCAGCTCGCTGGTCACGCTCGCACGCAGCGACCACTTGCCGTGGATGTCGCGCGCCGTGAAGCCCTTGCTCTTCGTCGGGACGAGGAAGCCATGGACCTTGCCCTCGAGCTTCGCCCACACGAGCGCGACGTGCGCGACCGAGCCGTTCGTGATCCAGCGCTTCGTGCCGTTCAGCACGTATCCTCCGGCGGTCTTCTTCGCCGTCGTCAGCATGCCGGTCGGGTTCGATCCGAAGTCGGGCTCGGTCAGACCGAAACAGCCGATCGCGCGGCCCGCCGCCATCTCCGGCAGGTACTTCTGCTTCTGCGCCTCCGAGCCAAACGCCCAGATCGGATACATGACGAGCGAGCTCTGCACGCTCGCGAACGACCGGATGCCGGAGTCACCGCGCTCCAGCTCCTGGCAGATCAGGCCGTACGCCGTCGGCGAGATGCCGGCACAGCCGTAGCCGGTCAGCGATGGTCCGAGGAGCCCCATCTCACCGAACACGGCGACCAGCTCGTGCGGGAACGTGCCGGCGGACCAGTGCTTGCCGATCGAGGGCATCACGCGGCTGGTGACGAGCTCGCGCACGGTGTCGCGAACCATGCGCTCCTCGTGGGTGTAGAGCTCGTCGATGCCGTAAAAGTCGAGCGCTGCGTACGCCATGGGGAGCTGGTTTACCCCAGATCCGGCGCAGAAACTGGCATCGGGTACGCCGCCCGTTATCCTCGAGGGATGCGCGCCCTCGTCATTCTGATCGCTCTGTTCTGCGGGGTCGCGCACGCGTCGCCTGCGGAGGAGCTCGGCGCCGCGTATCGAGCCTATGACGCGAACGACCTCGAGACCGCGCGCACCACGCTCGCGAAGCTCGATGCGCAGAAGCTGGGTCCCGTCCGCGACTACGTCGACTGGCTGCGCGGCATGGTCGCGCTGCGCACCGGAGACCCGGCGACTGCGCAGGCGGCGTTCGAGCGGCTCGACGGCTCGCGGTTCGCCGCCGAGGCACGCTGGCGCCTCGCGGATGTCGCGTGGGCAAAAAGTGACCGCGCGAGCGCTGCAGCCGCGTACGCGAAGCTGATCGTCGCGGACAAGGCAGCCCAGCTCGGAGACGTCGGCACCGCGAAGTTCCGGATCGCCGAGACGAAGTCGGGCAAGGCCGCGATCGAGGCGTACCGCGCGGTGGCGCTCGATCATCCATCGCACCCGCTCGCCGAGCGGGCACTCGCTCGCCTCGCCGATCTCGGTGCGGCGAAGCTGACGCACGCCGATCGGCTGGAGCGGGCGAAGCGTCTCTCCGATGCGCACCTGTGGGACGAGGCGATCTCGGAGTTCTCGCTGCTCCCCGAGAAGCTGCCGAAGGATCTCGCTCTGCAGCGTGACTACTGGATGGCCACGACGCTGTTCAAGATGCGCCGGCGCTATGGCGAGGCAGGGCTCAAGCTGCTCGATGTCTACCAGAACATGGGCGGCTCCGCGGCGGAGGCGATGTTCCACGGAGCTCGCGCACTGTCGCGCGCCGACAAGGATGACGAAGCGATCCGCTGGTACCACAAGGTCGTCGCCCAGTACCCGAGCACCGCGTGGGCGCAGGAAGCGCAGTACCTCGCGGGCTGGCTCGAGCTGAATCGCGGCAACTACAAGCAGGCGATCGGCCCGCTCGAGGACTCGCTCCAGCGCTATCCGAAATCGAAGTGGGTCGACGACGCGCTGTGGTCCCTCGGCATGGCGCACTACTTCCTGGGCGAGTGGGACAAGTCGCGCGTGCGTCTCGAAGCGCTGGCGAAGCGCGGCGGATCGCTCGAGGGCGGCAAGGGCATGTACTGGCTCGCGCGGATCGCGCAGCGGCTCGACAAGAAGGACGACGCGATCGCCGGCTACAAGGCGACCATCACGCGCTATCCGTTCTCCTGGTACGCCTTGCTCTCGCACACGAGGCTCGCCGGTCTCGGGATCGAGCTGCCGCCGTTCGGCGTCGCGGATCCGAAACCGCGCGGGCCCAAGCTCGCAGCTACCGTCGACGAGTCACTCGCGAGCGATGCCTTGATCGAGCGCGCCGATGTTCTGATCGCGGCCGGCCTCGTCGTCGATGCAGGGAGCGAGCTCGCGCGGGGCGAGGTTGGCTTCCTGAAGCGACACGATCGCGGCAAGGCGTTCGCGATGCTGCTCGATCGTTATCGCAAGGCCGGCAACTTCAACCGGCCGTGGATGCTCGCCGTGAGCTACAGCGGCAACGCGCTCAACGGCCCGCCCGCCGACGATGCGAAGCGCTGGTGGGAGAACGCGTATCCGCGCGCGTATCGCGAGCTGATCGAGAAGCACCAGGCGCTCGGAAAGAACCCCGACGGCTACCTCTACTCGATCATGCGAAAGGAGAGCGGCTTCAACGCGCACGTCCTCTCCTACGCCGACGCGCAGGGCCTGTTGCAGATGATCCCCGCGACCACGCGGCGCGTCGCGAAGGAGCTCGGCGTTCCCTACGACGCTGGCCGCCTCTACGAGCCCGAGTACAACATCCAGACCGGGAGCTGGTACATCGGCCACATGCTCCAGAAGTTCAAGGGGCAGGTCCCGCTCGGTGCTGGGTCGTACAACAGCGGTCCGCGACCGGTGATGCGCTGGATCGATCAGTACGGAGACCGGGAGATCGACGAGCTCGTCGAGCTCGTGCCCTACACGCAGACCCGCGAGTACATGAAGAAGGTCACGGAGAACTACGCGAGATACCGCTATCTGTACGCGAACGAGGTCTACAAGCAGCCCCTGATCGTCGACAAGCAGTACCTGGACGACCGATTGACCTACTAGCCGACCCGCCGGTGATCGGCCAACCTGTAGTCGTGGGAGCTGATCCGGATCCGCTGGTCGAGGAGCTGGTACGCGCGAGGCGCGATCGCCAGGTCATCGCGGTCGCGGTCGCGTGCGGCATCGTCGTCAGCGTGCTGCTCGGTCTCGGTGCGTCGCTCGGATCGCTCGGCGATCGCAACCAGGGCATGCTCGCGTACTTCGTCGTGCCGCTCGCGCTGAGCCTCGTGATCGGATACGGCCTGTACTGGCTGCGCCGTCGCCGGCGCACGTAACTGCCGGGATTTGCACGACTCCATCCTGGTGCTATCTTGCCGATATGAAGCTCAAGGGCACCATCCGGCGCAACGACCTGGAGGGCGGGCACTGGACGATCGAGACCGACAAGGGCGAGACCTATCAGCTCCAGGGCAAGCTCGACGACTGCAAGGACGGCATGAAGGCCGAGGTCGAGGGGAAGGTCGACAAGGGTGCGATGGGCATCGGGATGACCGGCCCGCACTTCGACGTGCAGAAGCTCTCCGCACTCTGAGACACTGTCTCGATGGGATTGCCGTACTTTGGCTACGCCGAGTCAACAGGCGAGCTGCGTGCGCTCTACGACAAGATGCGCGAGCGGCCGATGCCGCCGGTCTACAAGCCCACGCACGGCGGGGCTCCCGGGATCATCCAGGCGCACTCGCTCGATCCGCAGCTGATCCCGAAGGTGTTCACCACTTCGGCGACGCTCAACGGCGTCGGCCCGCTCACCTGGCCCGAACGCGAGCTGGTCAACACGGTCACGTCGCGCTTGAACCAGTGCCTGTATTGAACCGCCTGTCACGCAGAGTTCCTGCGTGTCGCGCTCGACGGTAACGCGGACCTCCCACGCGCGGTGGTGAAGGATCCGCGCGCACCGCACGGCGATCTGCGCATGCAGTCGCTCGGCGAGATCGCCAGCCTCGTAACGCTCGAGCCGTGGTCGCTCTCTCGCTCCCATCACGCGGAGTGGCACACCACCGGCCTCTCCGATGACGACATCCTGCAGGGCATCGTCCTGTCCTCGTACTTCGGTCACCTCAACCGGATCGCCGACGCCGTCGCCGTGCCGCTCGACTACACCGTCGAGCTCATGCCGCCCGCGACCGATCCCACCGAGCCGCCACTCCTCCCTTCTCCGATCGCCGTCACCGGTCGCCCTGCGCTCGAGCTCTCGCGCCGTCCCGCCACCGCGCAGGCGATCGCCGCGTGGCGCACGTACATGTTCGAGCGCGACGCGCCACTCACGCGCCGGCAGCGCACCGTGCTCGCGCGCTGGGTCTCGATGTTCCTCGGCGACGGCGGAATCTCGACGCCCGCCGATCTCACCGTCAATCCGATCGACAGCGCGCTCCGCGATCTCGCCGAGATCGTGACGCTCGCACCGTGGAAGCTCTCGGACGAGTCATTCGCGCCGCTGCGGAAGCACGGCCTCGACGACGCCGCGCTGTTCGACGCGGTCGCAGTAGCGTCGAGCGCTGGCTTCTTCTCGCGGATCACGGTCGCGCTGGCGTCGCTCGGTCGGGACCGCGCGTGACGCCCGCGGCGATCAGTCCTCGAGCTCGAACTCGGCCCGCACGATCGTGATGATGTCCTTCTCGTAGGACGTGGTGTCGTTGTTGCCCTCGTTCGAGGTCTCCGTCGAGTTCGCGGGGTTGATGTTGATGATGCCCATGTTCGCGACGACGAGCCGCTTGATGTCCTGACCACCGGTGGACTTCAGGATGTTATCGGCGCGAGCGCGCGCGTCCTTGCCGGCGGCGGCGAGCATCTCGACCTTGAGCTCGCCGAGCCGCGTGTAGAAGTACGACGGCGCGCCGGACGTGATCGACACGCCTTGCTCGAGCAGCGACGTGACCTCGCGTGAGGCCTTCTCGACGGTCTGCACGTCGGCCGAGCGGACGTTGATCGCCGCGCGCGTGACGTATCCCTTCAGCGTCCGCTTCTCGATGCGAGTCGGCTCCTTCGCGCCGGGGAACACCTTGTAGTCGTAGCTGACGTCGAACTCCTCCTGGACCGACGCCGACTGCGGCTGGATGTCAGCCGCCTTGACACCGGCCGCCTGGAGGAACGAGACCGCCTGCTGCGTGTGCTCGCGCAGCTCCTTGTATGCGGCGGTGCGATCGGGAGCGTGCGCGACGATCACGGCATTCCACTCGATGAGGTCCGAGACGATCCGCTTCTTCGCGGAGCCGATGACCTTGATCGTCTTCTTCTCCGGTTTTACTTTGATGCCCTTGTAGGTGCTCATCACGATCGACGTGCACCACACGGCCGCGATCGCCAGCGCGATCAGACCAAGGGGACGGAGGTCGAGCCACGTGGGAAGGCTTCGCTTGTTATCGGACATGCGTTCCATCGCAGCCCAACGCGACCCCCGGCGGGCCTATTCGCCACTTTTGAATTACTCGAGCTGATACTTCTGCACGAGGCGGATCAGGTTGCGGCGGGAGACCTTGAGCTCCTCGGCCGCGCGGGTCTTGTTGCCACCGTGTCGGCGCATGGCCGCGCCGATCATCCGCTTCTCGAGGGCCTCGACCGCCGCGGGCAGCGAGTCGGGCTGCACGTCGACCTCGAGCTCCTCGGCCGGCGCCCACTGGCGGATGCGCGGCGACAAGAGATCGGCGCCGATCATCGGCTCGTCTCCGGCGAGCACCACGCAGCGCTCGATCTCGTTCTCGAGCTCGCGCACGTTGCCGGGCCACGGATACGCGAGCATGCGCTGGGCGCAGTCCGGCATCAGACGCTTCGTGCGCTGGCGCCGGTGGCGCGCGAGGAAGTGCTCGATCAGGAGCGGGATGTCATCGGGGCGCTCGCGCAGTGGTGGCAACGTCACGTTGATGACGTGGATGCGGTAATAGAGGTCCTCTCGGAACTGACCGGCCGAGACCATCGCCTGCAGATCGCGGTTCGTCGCGGCGATGATCCGCACGTCGACCTTGCGCATCTCGGTGTCACCGACGCGGTTGAAGGTGCCCTCCTGGAGGACGCGCAGAACCTTGACCTGAAGGGTTGGCGACATGTCGCCGATCTCGTCGAGGAAGAACGTGCCCGCGTCCGCCATCTCGAACAGACCGGGCTTGTCGGCGATCGCACCGGTGAACGCGCCGCGCTTGTGACCGAACAGCTCGGAGTCGAGGAGGTTGTCGTTGAACGCGGAGCAGTTCGTGACGATGAACTTTCGGTCGCGCCGCTCCGAGCCCTCGTGGATCGCGCGTGCGACCAGCTCCTTGCCGGTGCCGTTCTCGCCCTGGATGAGCACGGTCGAGTCACTCGGTGCCGCGCGATCGAGTAGCACGTAGAGCTCCTGCATCACCGGTGCGCCGCCGATGATCCCGTGATAGCTGGTGCGCCGGCCGGGGGGCTCCTCGTCGCGCTCGTCGCGATCGCGCAGCGCGGCCGCCACATCGAGCGCCGCTTCCTTCAGCATGCTCTCGACCAGCTCGCGCTCGGCGAGGCCGAGCTCGTTCGCGAGCACCGCGAGTCCCGCGGCACCCGGCTCCTCCAACGACAGCGCTGCGAACGCTGCGGCCTCGAGGGGTCTCCGCTCGACCAGCGTCAGCTGCAGACCCTGACGGCGCAGGACTCCGCGTACGTGCCGGAGCACGCGCAGATCCAGGCCGGTCCACCAAGGAGTCGCCATGCGCTCATGCAGTGTGACAAGTCGTCACACCGAGGGCAAGTCTCCGACGAGGATCACTCCGGGAGATCGACACACCACCGCAGGGCCGAGCGTGTCTCGGTCCAGGCGGCTTCCTCGGCCATCAGGTAGGGGCTCTCGAGCGTGATCACCTCGAGGTTCTGCTCGACGCCATACTTCGCACCAAACGATCCGGGCGTCGGATAGCCCATGTCGTGCTCGGCGGGATAGCCGCACCGCTCGGCCATCTCCTTGGCGAGCTGCTCGGCGCAGCCGTCCCAGTTCACCATTCGGTACGTCGCATGGACCGTGATGATCCGGTGCGGCTTCACCTGATCGATCAGCTTGACGAGCGCCTGCGTCTCCGGCTGATCCTCGGCGGCCGCGCCGGGGTTATAGCCGGGGCGGCGGTTCGTGCCCCACGACGACGATGCGAAGTTGCGGTTGAGGTCGATGTCGTTCGCGTTGTTGCGCGTACCGGCGAGCAGACCATCGACATTGACGACCGGAACGATCCACGTCTCGCGGCCGGGCGGCCGTTCGACGAGCTCGTCGGCGAGGCGCTCGAGCATGAGCTGCGATGCGGGCTCGTCGCCGTGGATCGCACCGAACAGCAGCGCCGGCGGCCGTGGCTTCGCATAGCCGGCAGCGTCGAAGACCACCGCTTCGATCGGCCGTCCGAGAACGGTATGGCCGATGACGAGCTCGCGACGGCTGCTCACGTTACTCGAGCGACTTGCCGAGGACCGTTGCCCCGCCGTAGCTCGTGATCGCGAGATACGCGACGCCGAGCGACACGCCGGAGAACAACCCGGCCATACCGCCGCCCTCGCCTCCACCGCCCCAGACCCATGCCAGCGCAGCGCCCGGGGAGCTGGTGATCATCGACGGATCGCCGAGGAGGAACAGCGCAGCGGCGAACATGATCAGCGGGTACAGGATCAGCATCCACGCGATGGGCTTCGCGCCGCCGGTCGCCGGAGCCGGCAGCCAGCACAGGAGCGACAGCACGACGAGGAGGACCTGGAGGGAGAACAAGATCATGATGACCTTGAGCGCACCCGGAGCTTCGACGACACCGGCGAACAGCGCGACGATCGGAATCGTGTCGCCGGCGGGCACGAGCCACAGCGCGAGGTAGCACAGCGCGCCGATCGTCACGATCACGCGCGGCAGCGTCGCATCGCGGTACTCGCTGCGCGCGAGCAAACCCATCGGCACCATCACGAGGCCGACCGCGGCGAGCAGCATCTGCCACGGCGGAATTTCGCCGAGGAACATCGGCACGAAGATGCCGGTGAGACCGAGCACGAGCGAGATTGCCCCACGCGCACCGGCGGCGAGCGGGATCGTGGCCATGACGACCGAGAGCAGACCGACGGCGGCCATGATCAGCGGCGGGAGCTTCTGCGTGCCCTCGCCGTTGATGATGATGTCCCAGTTGAAGACCAGCGGATCTGTCGAGAGCGGAACGGCGAACGCGACGAGCAGGAGGCCGCCCCAGATGAACAGCATCGTGCGCAGGCTGTCCTTGAACGGCTCGATCGGCCGCGCGGAACGCCCCGCTGTCTGCGAGGCGAGGTACGGCGGCGCCGCTTGAAGCGCGGGCGTTATCGGTCCCGGCTGCGCGCTCGGCATCGGCAGGCGATTCGCCTCGTGAGTCGCGAGCGTCGCGGCGCTCGGTGGTGTCACGTTGAACGAGCCGGCTTGCACCGGCCCCGACGGAGACGACATCGGACCGCCCATGCTCGGACCGGGACCCGGTCCGCTCGCGGGCCCCTCCACGAACATCGTGCGCGCGCTCGAGGCGGCCGTAGGGGCGAGCGCACCCGGAGGTTGATACGGCGCCTGTTGCACCGTCGGCGCCGCGATTTGATACGGCGTCTGTTGCACCGTCGGCGCCGTGCCCATGTTCGGCGGGTTCGACGGGTTCGCGCGCGGCGCGCTATAGGGCGCCGCGGACGGAATGTTCGCGGGCGGTGCCGACGGTGCACCCGAGCGACCCGCGGTCTGCGCTGCGGCCTGTGCGCGCAACGCGTCGAGCTCGGGACCGCCGTAACCCATCACCGTCTTCGCCGCTGCTGGTGCAGAGGCCGGGGACGGCGCCTGCTTCGCGCCACAGAACACGCAGTGCAGTGCGGCGTCGGGCAGGTCCTTGGTGCAGCTAGCGCATTTCTTCACGAGTCACCCACCGGGGAAATATAGGACGATCGTGTACCGTACCGCCATGGTCTCGCTGGGCGATGTCCGACGGAGTGCTGCGACGCTGTATTCCCAGGGTCAGCACCTCGCGGCGCTCCGGCTGTACGACGCGATCGTCGCGGCGGCTCCGCTCGACTACGACGCACGAATCCGCCTCGCTGACTGCGCGCTCGCGATGGGCGATGCCGGTGCCTCGCGCGTCTATCGATCGACCGCCTGGTACTGCCTGAAGTCGGGGCATCCACTCGCCGCGCTGGTCTGCGCGCGCGTGCTCGAGGCGCACGGCGCGGACTCGAGCGACCTCACCGCGGCACTGGTCGTCAACTACGGCTCGGAGTCCGACCTGCTCGGCAAGGCGGCGACGCGGATCAACCTGCCCGCCGACACGCTCCCGATCACCGTCCCGGACGTGCGGCAGCCCGCCCATCCCGACATCGTCGCGCATGCGCTCAGTCGCGCCGAGCACGCGACGGACTCGTACAAGGAGTTCCCGTCGGCGGTCCACCCGATCCCGCTCTTGTCGTCGATGTCGGAGGCCGCGTTCAAGCGCGTGCTGTCGACGCTCGTGCTGAAGCGGCTGCCGGTCAACGCGTTCGCGCTGCGTGAGGGCGAGCCGGGCAACTCGTTCTTCTTCGTCGCCGGCGGTCAGCTCCGCGTGTTCGCGACCGACGGCCTCGGCCGCCAGACCGAGCTCGCGCAGCTCGGCGAGGGCGCGGTGTTCGGCGAGATGGCGCTGCTCTCGGCGCAGCCGCGGTCAGCGAGCGTCGGCTGCCTGACCGATTGCGATCTCCTCGAGGTCGGCCGCCAGTCCCTCGCCGCGATCGCCGACGAGATCGGCGCGGTTGCCGAGGCGTTGCACGGGTTCACCCGCGAGCGCTTGCTTGGAAATCTGATGGCGACCTCGCCGCTGTTCAAGCCGTTCAACCGCATGCAGCAGCGCGATCTGCTCCGCCGGTTCACGAGCCACGATGTCTCGCCCGGCACGGTCGTCATCAACGAGGGCGAGGAGGGCCGCGGCCTGTTCGTCGTACTGTCCGGCGAGCTCGATGTCTCGCGCCGCATGGCGGATGGCTCGATGGTGCCGCTCGGCGGTCTGCGCACCGGGGACGTGTTCGGCGAGATGTCACTTCTCCGAAACGCCCGCACGACAGCGACGGTTGTCGCGCAGCGGCCCGCGACGGTTCTATTCCTCGCGCGCGAGTACGTGGAGCGAATCGTTGCGGCGATGCCCGAAATCAAGAGCTATCTCGAAGCCTTGGCAGAGGACCGCGAGATCGACAACCAGCTTCTGCTCGGCGAGGACGAAACACCGGCGGACGAGCGGATCCTCATCTGAGGACCTATACTCGACGTCATGGACGAAGAGACGTCGCAGCAGAAGCAGGGTGGTGGGCTCGGCAAGATCCTCTGGATCTTGGTCCTCGTCGCTGTCGTGCTCATCTGGTGGCACTACCGCAACAAGCCCGACGCTGACACCAACGCCGACCTGATGGCCGAGCAGGCTGATCGCGTCGCAGGCGTCGACGCGGATCCCGACGACATCCTCGTCGACCTGAAGGACGACGCGTCCGCCGACACCATCGCGCAGATCGAGCGCGAGCTCGGCATCGATCTCGTGCTCGTCAGCGACCCCGCCGAAACCCACAAGCTGTTCCGCGCGCGCGTGGAGCCGAGCCGCCGGGATGCGATCATCGAGATCCTCCAGCGCAACCCCAACGTCGAGATCGCCGAGCCCGACAGCATGATGATGCTGTCGCCCGAGGATCTCGCGCCGATCACGGTCGCGTCCCCCGAGGAGGCCACCGAGCCCGGCTTCCCGAACGACCCGCTCTACAAGAAGCAGTGGCACCTGAACCAGATCGGCATGCCCGAGGCGTGGAAGCTCGCCGACGGTGAGGGCGTGATCGTCGCCGTGCTCGACACCGGCGTCGCGTACGAGGACTACAAGGAGTTCAAGCTCCTCGAGGACCTCAAGGGCATCGAGTTCGTGAAGCCGTACGACTTCGTGAAGAACACGAAGCACGCGAACGATGACCACGGTCACGGCTCGCACGTCACCGGCACGATCGCGCAGATGACGAACAACGGTATCGGCGTCGCCGGCGTCGCGCGCAACGTTCGCATCATGCCGCTGAAGGTCCTCTCGGGTTCCGGCTCTGGTTCCGTCGCCGGCATCGCCGACGCGATCCGCTACGCGGCCGACAACGGCGCGAAGGTCATCAACATGAGCCTCGGCGGCGCGTTCCCGTCGGGGGTGCTCAAGAAGGCCGTCGCGTACGCGCACGGCAAGGGCGTCACCGTCGTGTGCGCCGCGGGCAACGAGAGCCGCAACAAGGTCGGCTACCCGGCGGCGTATCCCGGCGCGATCGCCGTCAGCGCCACGCAGGCCGACGAGGCGATCACGTTCTACTCGAACACCGGCAAGGACATCGACATCGCGGCGCCCGGCGGCAACACCCGCGACTCGAGCGGTGGCCGCAACAACCCCGACGGCGGCGTCCTCCAGAACACGATCAAGCTGCAGGACCCGACGAAGGCCGAGTACGCGGCGTACATGGGCACGTCGATGGCCGCGCCGCACGTCGCCGGCGTCGCCGCGCTGATCGTCGGCGAGGGCATCACCGACCCGAACGCGGTCGAGAAGGTGCTCAAGGCCTCGGCGCGCAAGCCGTCCAAGGGCTACTCCGCCGAGAAGTACGGCGCGGGCATCATGGACGCGCCTGCCGCGATCAAGAAGGCTCGCTCGGCGAACGGCGGCTGGCAGCTCGCGCTGGGCCTGCTGATGGCCGGCGCGGTGGCGGCCTCGGCTCGCCGCAAGGGCCTCGGCGTCGGCATCGGTCCCAGCTACATCGCGGGTGTCGTCATCGGCGCTTCCGGCCTGTTCTTCCTGCCGCTGATCGCGCCGTCGCTGTCGTCGATGCCGGTCGTCCACGCGCTCACGCACGGCCTGCCGTCGTGGGACCTCGGTCTGCTCGGTCCCACCGGCCACGGCAACGCGCTGTTCTTCAGCGCGCTGATCCCGCTCGGCCTGCTCGCCGTCGGCTACGGCGTGAAGCGCCTGCGCGT
>JACCRC010000188.1 GCA_013813765.1 Deltaproteobacteria bacterium
CGATGCCGCAGCCGCGGCATCCTTCGCGGCAGCGCCCGGCGCCTTCTTCTTCTTGATGGCCTTGTCCCGGGCCGCCTTCTCGACGACTGCCTTGCTCCGCGCCTCGAGCTCGAGCCGGGCCTTGACCTCGCGCTCGATCTGCTCGCGCACCGTGCCCGCGCCGCCGTCGAGCTTGTCGATCTCCTTGATCACCTCGATCGCGCGCGCGCGGTAGAGGCCGATCATCTCGTCGGCATCGACCTTCGAGAGCTTGCCCATCTCCCGATCGAACTCCGCTTCCTTGATCGCCTTCAGCATCGTCTTCTTCTCGCGCTCGAGCTCGGCGCGAGCGCCGAGTGGTCTGCCCCAGGTGGAGTCATCCATCTCCTCGTCGGGCACCGCCATCTCCGCGCCGGTGTGGAACAGGCTGACGACGGTGAGCACGATCGCGAGAAAGCCGATGCAGAGGAAGATCGTCGGTGCCGTGATGTGGAACCGGTTTGCCCAGAAGATGAACAGCCAGCCAAGGACGAGGACGCCGAGCGCGATGCCTCGCTTCGTCCAGCGCCACGGATCCGGGGGCGCCGAACGCTCGGCGTCCGCGATCTTCTCGGCAGCCTCTGCGGCGGCGGCGCCTATGACCTTGCCGAAGAAGCCCATGAGTCAGTCGGTGTCCGCGAGCTCGTCGTCGAGCTTGTCCGCATACTTGTCGTCCTCGACGGGGGCCTTCGCCGCGAGCGCCGCGGTGGTGACCGCCTTGCCGCGGCCCACCATCCGGCGTCCGACCACGACGATGAGGCCGAGCCCGCCGACCACCGCGAGCGACGGAAACAGCCACGAGAACTTGCTGCGCGGCGAGGCGAGCACGTGCTCGCCGCCGTACTCGCTGACGAACGACGCGAGCACGCCGTCGTACGCCTTCGTGCGGCCCTCGGCAGTGCTGAGATCGAACACCGGCTTGCCGCTCGCGTCCTTCTGATCGATGAACGCGATCACCTGCCCGCGCAGGCCCGAGGCCGGCTGACACTTGCAGTCGTAGATGCTCTCGCGCGGACAGCCGCACACGCAGAGCAGCTCCTTCATCGCCTTCTCGGCGGTGTCGTTGTTGGGCCGGTTCTTCGCGGCCCAGCCGACGCCACTGTCGCCCATGCCGCCGCCGGCCTTCACGTGCTCGCCGCCCTGCGCCTGGGCCTGGCTCGCGAGACCCGCGATCAGACCGAACAGCACCGCGGCGAGGATTCCGACGTCGGCCGCGCGACCGAGCCTGCTCTTGGGCTTCGTGCCCACGCGGTCCGCGACGCTCTGCGGGATCAGGCAGACCAGCGTGCCGAACGCGATGATCAGGAAGCCGATCCACACCCAGGCGATCAGCGGGTTGATGAACACCCGGAAGTTCGCGAGCTGGCTGTCGAGGTCGTAGCCGGTGAGCACGACGTAGACGTCCTCGGTCGCGCGCACGCGGATCGCGACCTCGGTCGTCGCCTCCTCGCCGCGGTGGTAGTCCCACTTGGCGGGATAGACGACACCGATGTTCTCCCCGCCCTTCCAGATCGACACCTGCGCCGTGACCGCGTCCTTGTGGTCATCCGACGTGCTGATGAGGCGCTCGTAGAGAAACACGTACGAGCCGAACGCGAACCCACTCTGGGAGTTCGGCGGAAGCGCGGCGACGGTGCCTTCCGCGTCGAACGTGACGCTCTTGTCCATGACCGCCGGCTTCTCGATCGTGCGGTCGACCATGCGGTCGTACGCCTTGCCCCCGAAGCCGAAGAACGCCACGGCGACGCCGAGGTGCACGATGTAGCCGCCGTACTTGCGACGCTTCGAGAGCACGAGCCCGACCAGCGAGGTGAACGCATCCGAGCCCGTCTGCCGGCGACGGACCAGTGCACCGCGGATGAACTCCTGCGAGATCGACGTGAACACGAACGCTACGAGGCCGAAGTTGACGAGCGAGATCGGCAGCGTGAGCTGGTCGCTGAAGATCGGGGTGCTCACGACGGACTGCGGGAACGCCAGGCGAACGACCGTGATGGTGGTGCCGGCCATCAGGACCGGGAACCGGAACTGCTGCCACAGGCGTTCGCGCGTGGTCTTGCGCCAGGCGAGCAGCGGCGCCGCGCCGGCGAGGAACAGCAGGATCATGCCGAGCGGCACCATCCACTTGTTGAAGAACGGGATGCCGACCGAGATGCGCGAACCGTCGAGCGCCTCGGAGATCGTCGGGAACATCGTCGCGAACACGACGAAGAACGCGCAGCCGAGGAGGATCCAGTTGTTGAGGAGGAACGCGAACTCGCGCGAGTAGAACGACTCGAACTCGCTCTTGGTGGCGAGCTTGTTCGAGCGATAGACGATCAGGCCGACCGACACGACGGCGATCACCGCCATGAACACGATGAACTGCAGCGCGAGCACGTTGTCCTCGCCGAACGCGTGGACGCTCTGCACCGCGCCCGAGCGCGTCATGAACGTGCCGAAGATCGTCAGGAAGAACGTCATGCATACGAGCACGAGGTTCCAGCGCTTCATCATGCCGCGCTGCTCCTGGATGATCGCTGAGTGGAGGAACGCGGTGGCTGTGAACCACGGCATTAACCCCGCATTCTCCACCGGGTCCCAGGCCCAGTAGCCTCCCCAGCCCAGCTCCTCGTAGGCCCAGCGGCCGCCGAGGATGAGGCCCAGCGAGAGGAAGCCGAAGCAGATGAGCATCCAGGTGCGGACGCTGCCGATCCACATGTCGTCGAGGCGGCCGGATGCGAGCGCGCCGATACCGAACGCGAACGGGATCGTCGCGGCGACGAAGCCGACGTAGAGCGACGGCGGATGGATGACCATCCAGTAGTTCTGAAGGAGCGGGTTCAGGCCCTGCCCGTCGATCGGCGCCGAGGTCAGCGTCGTGGCGAACGGATTCTTCGTGAAGATCAGGAGCGCCAGGAAAAACACCTGCACGACCATGATCGTCGCGACGACGTAGCCGATCATGTCGCGGTGGCGGCGCGCGTTGAACGCGATCGCGACCGTCGAGAACAGCGCGAGCACGAGCACCCAGAACAGCAACGAGCCGTCGAGGCCACCCCAGAACGCAGTGATCTTGTAGGCCGTCGGCATCGAGACATCGCTCGTGTGCGCGACGTACTTGATCGAGAAGTCGTGCGTGACGAACGCGTAGATCATCAGCGCGGACGCGAGCGTCACCAGCGCCGAGAAGCCGTACAGGCCGTAGACCGACGACTGCACGAGTCGCCGGCTCTTTCGCGCGTTACCTGCGATTCCCGAGGCGACGCACCAGGCGCCGACCAGAAAGGCGCAGAGCAATGAAATCGTACCGACCAGCGCGATCGGTGAGAACGGTGTCGAGTCGCTCACGACGACCTCCTCACTTGAACTTCGGGTCTTCGTCGAGCTTCTTGTTCGCCTGCGCGCCCTCGTACTTGGAGGGGCACTTCGCCATCAACTCCGTGGCATCGACCACGTAGTGCATGTCGGACTCGATGCGGACATCGAGGGACGCAGCCATCTCGGCCATCTTGGTCGCCGGCACCACCGTGCCCGTCGTGACGACCTCCGACTGGTCCTTGAACGTGTCCGGCTTGGGGCCCTTGTTGAAGACGCGGATCTTCTTGCCGTCCTTGTGGAGGACGAACGTCCGCATGGTCTCCTGGTTCACGATCTTCTCCTTGATCGTGCCCGCCACGACCCAGCCGTGGACCTTCATCGTCTGGTCCTCGAGCCTGGACATGTCGGTGAGCAGCAGCTCGTCCACCATCTTGTAATGCTGGGTGCTGGTGGAGGCGGACTTGGCGAAGAACGCGATGCTGGCGACGACGACGGCGCCGGTCAGAGCGAGCTTCGCGATGGTGCTGTTCTGCATGGAGAATCCTCCGCTTTCCCCCGCGTGCGGGGAGTGTGCGGTTTACCCGGCGTGGACGGCAACCGTAGCACGTACCGGCATATTCCGGCGGTCAGCCGCCGATGCCGATCATGTGCTTGGAGGGGGCCCCAGCACCCGTCCGCTCGAACACATGCCCTGCGCGTTTTCCCGTGACAGCGCCGGCGATCGCGCGTACCAGCTCGTCGTCCGAGCCGCCCCCGCGCAGGACATCGCGAAGGCTCACTGCGTCATCGTGTCCCAGGCAGGCGTGGAGCGAGCCGGTCGCCGTGAGCCGCAGACGATTGCAGTCATCGCAGAAGTGCTCGGTCATCGCCGAGATGATCCCGAGCTCCCGGCCGGTGGCCGCGACGGTCCAGTAGCGAGCCGGGCCGGGGTCCTGGCCGGCCCGATCCCGCGCGACCAGCGGACCGAGCTCGGACTCGAGCCGGCGCCGGATCTCGGCCGACGACAGCTCGGCGTCGGTGGCGTAGAGCTGGCCCTCCGACATCGGCATGTGCTCGATGAAGCGAGGGACCGCGCCGCGGCGCCATGCGTCCTCGCACAGGGCGCGGAGCTCGCCGTCGTTGATCCCGCGCAGCGCGACGGCGTTCGTCTTGACGGCGAGGCCCGCGGCAACCGCGGCGTCGATGCCGGCGAGGACCTTCGCGAGGTCACCGCGGCCCGTCAGCTCGGCGAACCGGGTGGGCTCGAGCGTGTCGACGGAGATGTTCACCCCGGACAGGCCGGCGGCCGCGAGCGGCGCGGCCAGCTCGTCCATCAGGTGTCCGTTCGTGGTCATCACGACCTGCTCGATGCCGGCGATCGCCTTGATGCGGGCGACCAGGTCGACGATGCCCTTGCGGACCGTGGGCTCGCCGCCGGTCAGCCGGACCTTGCGGACGCCCAGCTTCGCGAACACGGTGACGACCCGCTCGAGCTCCTCGAACGTCAGCACCGCGGACTTCGGAGCGAAGGAGATCTCCTTACCGAGATCCTCTGGCATGCAGTACGTGCAGCGGTAGTTGCAGCGGTCGGTCACGGACACGCGCAAGTAGCGGATCCGACGGGCGTGGAGGTCGACCAGCGGGTCCGCCGGGACGACGGCGGCAGGACGCACGCCGTTGAGCACCGGGAGATGGACCGCCATCGCTCAGACCATACGTCAGAGGAGGGCCCCCCGTTACAAACTTCCTTGACAGATCGAACGAAAACCAGCATCTATCCCGCCAACGAATGCAGCAAATGATGTCTGAAGCACCGAGCCTTGGAGGCCTGTGGGTTCTCCTGGTGCAGAACGAAGGCGAACTGAACACTCAGGACAACGACGGCCGCGTGCCCGTGATGGCGCGCGCCGGGAACGACCAGACCTACTTGCTGGCGTTCAAGAACGTGGTGACCGCACGCAAGTTCGTCGCGGCCCAGGACCTCACCGGCGCAGAGCCGCGCATGGTCGTCCGTGGGAACCGCGAGGACATCGTGCGGATCGCGAAGTCCGCAGGTGTCGTCGGCACGTTGATCGACTACGACCCGACGACGCAGAAGTACGCCGCTGCCGGCGCGCTCGCGTAGTCGTCGTCAGTAACCAGCCGTCGCGATCACCTCGTCGACGTCGCCTCGCTTGGCGGCGTTCGAGTTGATCGCACGCGGGCACTTCACGCGATCGATCGTGAAGCCCTTGTAGATCGAACGAATGAACGGCGTGTCGCTGTTTGACAGCATCACGCGGCATCCACGCGCGACCAGCTTGCGCGCGCACTCGGCGAGCTCGCGCTGATCATCGGGACCGAACCCGACCGCGGAGTAACTCGTGAAGTTCGCCGTCGGCGTGATCGGATCATACGGCGGATCGAAGTAGACGAAGTCGCCGCGGGACGCATCCGCGACCGCCCCCTGATAGTCGGTGCTGCGCAGCTCCGCGCGCGCGAGCACCGCGTGTGCTGCACGCAACGTCTCGGGCACGCAGATCGGCGGATCGGTGTAGCGCCCGATCGGTACGTTGAAGTCGCCGGCCCGGTTCACGCGCCACAGGCCGTTGAAGCATGTCTTGTTCAAGTAGATGAACGTGGCCGCGCGCTCCGCGTCGCTCCACTGGGCGTGGTGCTCGTTCCAGTCCGAGCGCGTCTTGTAGTAGTGGCGCTCGTCGTGTGCATCGCGGTGATGCTGCAGGCGGCGGATCACCGATGCGACGTCGGTCTGGATCGCGGTGTAGAGCGCGATCAGATCCGTATTCGAGTCGTTCAGCACCGCGCGGCGCGGCGCCGTGCGGAAGAACAGCGCGGCGCCTCCCGCGAACGGCTCGTAGTAGCGGCCGACCTTCTCGGGCATTCGAGCGAGCAGCTCGGGCAGAAGCCGGGTCTTGCCGCCGACCCATTTGATGACGGGAGACGCAACGAGATCCGGTGCGGTGACCGGAGAGCGGCGAGCACCCTTGCTCGCGGCGCTCGCAGAACGAGGAGCCATGAAAACGATCGTCGAGGACCGCGGATCTGCGGGCCAATTTCCTTCCCGCTACGCCTTCACTTCGATAACGGGTTATCGTGGTGATCGATGCGGGGAGGAATGGTGCTCGTGGTCGCGCTCGCCGCGTGTGACGGCGGCGGGATCCAGGTCATCGTCTACGGTCCGTCCGATCCGGGCACGCCGGCACCGACGACGGTGAAGCTCTATCTCGGCAAGCTCGATCCGAGCAGTGCGACTGCGGCGATCGCGCCGCCGCCGACCGGGACCGCGCGGTTCAGCGCACGGCGCTACGAGCGCATGCTCGAGATCGATGACGACATCGCGCCGCTCGAGGACGGCGCCGCACACTTCCTGTTTCGCAAGGGCGGCGACGTCGAGCGCCTCGATGCGATCATCGCGGTCGGGCGCGGTGCCGATGGAACGCCAACCTCGGCCGCGGTGCTGTTCGATCTCGACATGGGCAACGCCCACGTGAAGTCGTACTCGGTCGGCCTCAACGCGATCACCGATCCGATCAAGCAGCGCACCGGCTTCAACGGGCTCGTGATGTGGGGGCCGAGGTCGCGCACCGATCGCGACGACACCTGCCTGCTGCTGCAGAACACGTATCCCGATCCCGAGTCCCGGTCGCTGTTCATGCTCGCCGCTGACGATCGCGACTGCGATGGGCTCACCGAAACGTCGAACCCGCCCGAGTGCGTCGCCGATATGTGGAACGGCACGCGTCCTCCGCAGCGCAGCGAGCTGTCGTGCCTCATGCACGAGTCCGACGGCGTATCGGGGTTCTACTGCATGGTCGGTGGGCCGCCGTGCGCGGATGGCGCCACGAGCGACGGAAGCTGCACGGCGAGCCGCTACTGCGCGCCCGATGATCTGTGCGAGGGCAGCGTCTGCGGCACTGGCCCCAACGCGTGGGAGTGCGCGAAGAATCCGCTGAACAATCCGAACATCCCGATCGCGTCGTACGAGCGCCTCGAGTGCGACGTCACCGCGGTGCGCGACATGACCGGCGCGGTGAAGCTGTGCACGAATCCAGGAACGTTCGCGGTCGCAGACTCGAACTTGCCGTCGACGATCATGTGCATGCGCGCGGCGGTGCGATCGACGGAGCACGGTTTCCAGGACAGGCTCGTCGCCAGGGGCCTGGAGTTCAAGGTCTCGATCGACTCCGCGTGCACGCTCACGGTCGCACCGAACGGCAACGCGACGTCGCTCGGCGGAGGCGTTCCGCCAACGGGCGGTCTGCTCGCGATCGACCTGCAGAGCGCCGTTCGCAACGTCGTGTATCCGATCCAGTTCAACGTCGCTTTGACGACGGAGGCCTCCGCGTGCGTTCCCGTGCAGTGCCATCGCAAGGGCGGCGATTCTCTGCGGTTGAAGAGCTGCATCACGGCCGAGCAGTAACGCGATCGGGGCAAGATGCCCCGCGATCCCGCTGAATACGACGACGTTTAACTTCGTCCTTCACGCTGGGTCGATCAATGACCCGCGAGCCGCCCGTCACGGCAGGAGGACAGATGCGACCGTATGTTAGCTTCGCGCCCATGCGCAGAACGATCTCGCTCGTGGCGTTGTTCTCGATCGCACTGACAAGCCTTGCGATCGCCCAGCCCGCCGGTGGGCCCAACCAGCGAGGGGCAGTCGAGCCGCCCGTCGTGGTGCGCCCGCCGCCGCCGCCGCGGCCGACGTTCAACTGGGACTCGACCGGCTGGACCAAGCTCGGGGAGCGCGAGGTCAACGGTCGCGTCGACAAGGATCGCATCCAGGTCGGCCGGTACGAGGGCAAGTTCAGCAAGCTGACGATCGTGGTCCGCGACTCCGATCTCGAGATGCTGGACTTTGCGGTGAAGTTCGCGCGTGGGCCCGAGTGGCGCCCGCAGGTGCAGCACTACTTCCGCGAGAACCAGCGCACGCGCGTCATCGACGTTCCCGGTGACGACCGCGTCATCAAGTACATCGACATCAAGTACCGCAACCTCGCCGGCGGTGGTCGCGCCAAGGTCGAGGTCTGGGGCTTCCAGGGACAAGCCACGCCTCCCCCGCCGCCCAGGCCGGTCGTCGTGAGCTGGGACTCGACCGGCTGGACCAAGCTCGGCGAGCGCGACGTCAACGGTCGCGTCGACACCGATCGTATCGATGTCGGCCGCTACGAGGGCAAGTTCAGCAAGCTGACGGTCGTCGTGCGCGACTCCGATCTCGAGATGATCGACTTCGCCGTGAAGTTCGCGCGTGGCCCCGAGTGGCGCCCCACGAACATTGCGCACTACTTCCGCGAGAACCAGCGCACGCGCGCGATCGACTTCCCCGGAGACGAGCGCTCGATCAAGCACATCGACTTCAAGTACCGCAACCTCCCCGGTGGCGGCCGCGCGAAGGTCGAGGTCTGGGGCTTCAAGACCGATAACGCCGCGAACAACGCTCCGAACCCCGGGAACGCCTGGGATCAGCGCGGCTGGACGATGCTGGGCGAGCGCACCGTCGATGGCCGCCGCCGCGGTGACAACGACCGCGTCGAGGTCGGACGCGCCGAGGGCAAGTTTCGCAAGCTCACCGTCGTGGTGCTCGACTCGAGCCTCGACATGCAGGGGATCGAGATCAAGTTCGGCCGTGGCGAGAACTTCCGCCCGGAGGTCCGCCAGGTGTTCAACGAAGGCAGCCGCACCCGCGTGATCGATCTCCCCGGTGACGACCGCGTCATCAAGTGGATCGATTTCAAGTACAAGAACCTTCCCGGTGGCGGGAAGGCGCGCGTTCAGGTCTGGGCACGATAACCGCCAAGCTCCGCGCACTGCCGCGCTGGCGAACCGCCCGCGCACTGCCCGCGCACTGCCCGCGCACTGCCCGCGCACTGC
>JACCRC010000205.1 GCA_013813765.1 Deltaproteobacteria bacterium
GCGAAGAACGAGGTCACGGTGCCGCGGCCGATCACGTCGCGCACCATCGAAGCCTGGAGGATGAACGGCACCGAGCAGGCGTGGAACTCGTAGCCCTGGATCCGCGCCGTCCTCAAGAACTCGCACCAGGCGCGCACGCCGAGCGAGTTCATGTACGTCACCTGGGCCATGTCGAACGTGATGCGGCCGACCATCTGCGGCAGCAGCTCGTCAAAGCGGGTGGCCTCCGTGAAGTCACCACGCAGGACCACGCGCGTGCGCTCGCCATCCTTGCGGACCTGCCACTGCGTGAGCTTCGCGAGCACCGCGCGCGCAGCGGTCTCGAGCCGATCGAACGCAACGCCGACGACGGTGCGGCCGTCGCGCGGTTGCGCCCACACACAGGTGCCCTTGATCGTGATCGGGCCCTCGCCCTGCGGGGTCACCGTGAGCAATGCGGACTGTCCCTCGGCGACGGGCTCGCTGACGACGAGGCGCACGCCGTCGAGCGACAGGTTCGACACGGTGGCATCGACCTTCTTGCCGCTGATCTCGACACCGATCGCGAACGCCTCGGTACCGGGGCGCGGCTCGCCGAGCTGGATCGCGACCACGTCGTGCAGCTCGTCGGCGGTCATCGGCGCGATCAGGAGCTCGTCACACCCACACGCGGACACCTGGCGCATCTGGTCGCCCGAAAGGCGCTTCCCGGCGACCAGCACCATGCGGGTCCCGGGGCTCTTCGCCTTGATCTCCTTTGCGACGTCGAAGCTGTCGGCGTCGTCGGCATCCAGCACGACCAGCGCCGGCTCTTCCTTCGCGAACAATGCCCTCGCCTCACCGCTGTTCGCGGCGACCAGAAGCTGCAACTCGAGGCGCTTGAACGGCTGCGCCGAGAAGTGCCGCAACAGCTCGCTGTTATTCGAGAGCAAGACCTTCGGCACGGGCTCTAGGAGTCTATCACCCGGGGGGGCTAGAGGATTGCCCGGAGGATCACGATCAGCGCGATGAGGACGATGACCGCACCGCCCAGCACGGCAACACCGCGAACCAACGAGCCTCGATCGTAGGCCTCACGCTCGGCCGTGAGCTTCTCGATCTCGGTCGTGCGGGCCGTGATCGCGCCACGGAGGCGATCGATACGCTGGTAGAGCTCCCCGAACTGGGGGTCGTCGATGCGGTTGAGGTTGACCAGCGTGCCAAGCGTCACGAGCCGCCGTGTCACCTCGGACTCGGCCTGCGCGATCTCGCGGGACTTGCGCTTCTGCTCGGCATCCAGCTCGGCCAGGCGGTGCGTGTGCCCCTCCCGCGCGTCGCTGAGGCTGCGCTTGGCCGCATCGAGCTCGGCCTTCGCGGCATCGAGGCGCGCGGTCGCCTCGCCGATCGGCCGCTCGAGCCCGGCGAGCCGGCGGTCCGCGTCCTGCCGGTCGGGTTCGAGCGCAGCGGCCTCCTTGCGGTGCTGCTCGGCGCTCCGGCGCAGCTCCGCGCGGGACTCGCCCATCTGCGCGCTCCCGGACTGCTTGTCGTTGTCCTCGGCGCTCCTCAGATATGCCTTCTGGCGCCGCTCGAGCTCCTTGCGCCGGTCGCGCAGGCCCCGGCGCTGGCCCTCCAGGCTGCCGAGCTCCTTCGTGACCTCGTCGACCATGCGCTCGGCTTCCGAGAGCTTCGCGTTGCGCTCGCGCTCGACGTCGACGAACTTCGAGTTCTCCTCCGCCTTGCGACCGTCGACGTCACCGTGCTCGCTCCCGAGGACCTTGATCCGCTCCTCGGCGGCGTTGATCGCGATGTTCTCCGCGGAGAACACGCGGGTATCGACGCGTGCGGTGCGCGCTGCCTTGCCGAGCGCACCGAGGACCTGATCGAGCGCCTCGGTGTCCTGCTTGATCTCGGCGCCGAGCGTCTTGATCGCACCGCGGCGCTGCCACTTCGCCTTCGTGAAGCGGACCGCGTAGCGCGCCGCGAGGTAGAGGCCCGGCTCCGGAATCTCCGGGACCGCATCGACCTTCGGCGGCGTGAATGGCCGATCGACGTGCGCCTCGTCCCGGTTGATCCTCGTCGGCGGCGGGGTGTCGCCCTTCATCCGCGGGCGATCGGCGCTGGGCTCGACGACCAGCGGATTAGCATCGGCGACGGTGTTGAAGTCGTCGTTGAACTGGCCCGTGGGGATCACCGTGTACGGTGATGGATCGACGCTGGGCCGCGGCAACGTGGTTCGCGGCGGCGGCGTCGCCGGCGGTACCGAGTGCGAACCCGAGCGTGGCGCGAGCACGGGAGGCGGCGACGGCGCACGTGTCGGCAGCGCCGGCGGGAGCGTCGTCGGTTTCGGCCGCTGATCATCCGTACGGCGACCGCCATCGCGCGCCTCGGGAGCCGGTCGATCGCGCTTCTCCGCCGCGGGGCCCGGCGTGATCGCGTTCAGGATCGCGCGCTGCGTGGTCGGGGGATCCTCGAGAGGCGGCGGTGGCGGCAGTGCGGGCGCGCTATCGCGATGGATCACCGGCGCAGGCGCGAGCTCGGAGTGACTTCCGGGCCGAGCGGTCTGCAGGCCCGGCGACACCATCGTGCCGGGTTGCGGCGCTGCGATCGGAGCCACGGCGAGGCCGGGGATCGTCGGCACCGGTGGCGGCACCGTGGTCCCGGTCGGGCGGCGCGGCAGTGGCGGCGAGGCCGCGGTCGGCGCACGCTGCGGGAGCTGCACGCCGGTGGGA
>JACCRC010000225.1 GCA_013813765.1 Deltaproteobacteria bacterium
GAGCTGCTTCAGCTGCAGCGAGATCTGGATCGTCGGCGCGGCGACGACGAGCGCGGCGAACAGCTTCGCGCCGTCCTCGGTCTCGGTGCCGGTCACCTTGCCGAGCGCCACGTCGTCACGGCCCGGATTTGTCAGCGTCACGCCGCCGCTGGGGCCCACCTTGATCGTCCATGGCAGCGGTGCCACCTGGTAGTCCTTGCCCTTCCGCTCGACGCCGCTCCAGACCAGCTTCTGTTCGCCGATCTGGACCTCGCCGCCTGCGAGCTTGCCGACCGGGCCGCACGGTCCGTCGATGGTGCCATCCTCCTTCAGCGCGAGCAGCTGCTCGCCGAGCGCCGTGGTCCACGTCATCGGCACCACCTTGACCGCGGTCGCGGATCCCGAGCCGGGGTCTGCGCCCGAGCCCGGCCCGACCGGCGCGATCGCGGAGCCGGCGGATCCCACGGGCTGCTTCGGAGTGTCCTCGGACTTTTTCGAACATCCCGACACGAGCAGGCAGGCGACGAGGACAGCGCGGTTCACCGCCGCATCATCTCCGATCTGGGCCCGCGCGCCCACGCTCGCCGCGCAGGGACGCGCACGGGTGATGGTCGGCTCATCGATCTTGGCCCTGCGCCGTACCGTGGCCACGCTCTGTCATGCTCGAGAAACTTCCTTCCTTCGTCGGCAAGACGCTGTCCTGGGTGCGGCCCGGCCTCGACCGGATCATCTCGGGGCGCAGCAACTTCGCCATGATCCCGGAGACGATCGTGCTCGAAAGCGCCGCATTCGCGCACGGTCGCGCGCTCCCCGATCGGTTCACCGCCGACGGCGAGGGCGTCTCGCCGCCGCTGCGCTGGTCGAACATCCCCGACGATACGCGCTCGTTGATCCTGATCGTCGAGGACGCCGACAGCCCGACGCCGTCGCCGCTCGTCCACATGATCGCGACGGGCATTCCGAACACGAAGTCCGGGTTGTTCGAAGGCGAGCTCGCGCCGCATCACGGCGGCCCCGTGATCGGGAAGAACTCGTACATGAAGCCGGAGTGGTTGCCGCCGGACCCACCGCCGGGTCACGGCACTCACCGCTACGCGTTCCAGCTGTTCGCGCTCGACTACGGCCCGAAGTTCGACGCGCATCCGGGACGCAGCGCGGTGATCCGTGCGCTCGAGGACCACGTCCTCGCGACCGGGCAGCTGATCGGCACCTACAAGCGTTAGCGCTTGCGCAGCTGGATCGTCTGCACAATCACGTCGTGGGAGTTGCCGTCGACGCCGGCGACCGGACCTTCCCACAGCGGACATACGCGAACACCGTAGCGGCCCGCCGGGAGCTCGATCGTGACGCTCGCCGCGGCGAGGTGCTCGGGGCCGCGCTCGGCCGCGTCGAACATCACGAGGCGACCTCCGTCGTGCGGGAGGAGTCCTTCGACGTCCTCGTAGCTCTCGTCCGGGATCGCGAACGCGGCCGTCAGGAGCATCGCCGCATCATCGCCGCCGACCCAGCGCACGATCAGCGCACCGTAGGGACGGGCGACGAAGGCGCCGCTGTCGGGGTTATCGAGCGCGAGCGCGCGACTCGCGCCCACATCGATCAGCCCGAACGACGCGTCGCACGCGCGGTCGTAGTCGTCGGTGTCGGTGCCCTGCCAGTCGGCGAGCGCCGACTCGCTCATCGCGATCAGCGGACCACCTTCGCTGGCCGCGAAGCCGAGTCCGAGCGCGAGAACAGCGGCCTCGGGGTCGAGGGGGAGGGGCGCGTTCACAGCGGCGTCAGTTCTCGACGAAGGCCTTGAGGCGCTTGCTGCGCGACGGGTGCCGCAGCTTGCGCAGCGCCTTCGCCTCGATCTGGCGGATGCGCTCGCGGGTCACCTCGAAGTCCTGACCGACCTCCTCGAGGGTGTGGTCCGACTTCTCGCCGATACCAAAGCGCATGCGGAGGACCTTCTCCTCGCGCGGCGTGAGCGTGGCGAGGACCTTACGAGTCTGGTCCGCGAGGTTCACGGAGATCACGCTCTCGCTCGGAGAGATGATGCTCTTGTCCTCGATGAAGTCGCCGAGGTGGCTGTCCTCTTCCTCGCCGATCGGGGTCTCGAGCGAGATCGGCTCCTTCGCGATCTTCAGGACCTTGCGGACCTTGTCGAGCGGGAGCTCCATGCGCTCGGCGATCTCCTCGGGCGTGGGCTCGCGGCCGAGCTCCTGCACGAGGTAGCGCGTGGTGCGCACGAGCTTGTTGATCGTCTCGATCATGTGGACCGGGATGCGGATCGTGCGGGCCTGGTCGGCGATCGCACGGGTGATCGCCTGGCGGATCCACCACGTCGCGTATGTCGAGAACTTGTAGCCGCGCT
>JACCRC010000231.1 GCA_013813765.1 Deltaproteobacteria bacterium
ACCTCCTCGTCGCCGCCGACCGGGCGGACCTTGCGCTCCTGGAGGACGCGCAGCAGCTTGACCTGCATCTCGATCGGCATCTCGCCGATTTCGTCGAGGAAGATCGTGCCGGCACCCGCCTGCACGAACAGACCGGCGCGCGAGCGCTTGGCATCCGTGAAGGCGCCGCGGACGTGCCCGAACAGCTCGCTCTCGAGGAGCGGAGCGGGCATTGCGGCGCAGTTGACGGCGACGAACGGCTGGTCGCGACGGGGCGACAGGTTGTGGAGCGCCTTCGCGACGAGCTCCTTACCGGTGCCGGACTCGCCGGTGACAAGAACAGTAGCGTCGCTGTCCGCGACGCGCCGGATCATCTCGACGGTCTCGCGGATCGCGGGACTCGAACCAGCGATGCCGTCGACGGGCATATCGCGGTCAGCCGCGGTACGGAGACGCTTCACCTCTCGCTTGAGCGAGAGGTGCTCGAGGGCACGGCCCACCGCGATCGCGAGCGCATCGACCTTCACCGGCTTGGTGATGAAGTCGTACGCACCGGCGCGGATGGCGCCGATCGCGGTCTCGAGGCCGCCCTGTCCGGTCAACACGATGGGCAGAAGGTCGGGGTAGCGCTGGCGCAACTCCTGACAGAGCTCGATGCCGGACATGCCGGTCATCTGCACGTCGGTTACGACCACGTCAGCAGGATCTGTCCGCAGGTGCTCGAGGCACTGTTGGGCAGAGTTCACGGCATCGACATCGAAGCCGCGCTTCCTCAGCGAATCGCGGAGGAGGATGGCGGTATCGTCGTCGTCATCGACGATCAGGATGGTTCCGTTCACTGCGTGGTCATACCTTTCTGCCGCCAATGAGTCCAGGCAGTTAGGCCCGGACCCTATCCGTCACGTTCATCAGGCGGAGCGGCGACCGCGACCAGCCACGAGGCTGACGATTGCCAAGATGAGCGCGACTACAAAGACGATCTTCGCGATACCAGCGGCCGAGGCGGCGATGCCGGCGAAGCCGAAGAACGCTGCGAGAAGTGCGATAACGAAGAATGCAATTGCCCAGGAAAACATGGCTATCTCCTACGGTTATGCATTCCAGCGCTGCAGTGCACATGCCAACCGTATGCCGAACTCTCTGAGGGCTCCCAAGACACAGATCCAGCTACCTACTGGATTCCGGATGTGCGTGGGCGCGCACTGCGCGAAGTCGCGCGCTACGACGCGCGCTTTTGTCAATTTCTAGTGCTGACGGTGGTCCACCGCGCACGCGAACGTCACGCGCCCCAGAGCGCATCAAGTCTGCGGGTCGACCACGACGAGATTGAGGATGTCGCCGGCGTCGGGGACGTCGCGAACGATATTCTCGAGCAGCGGGAGCACGGTGTGGTCGTCGACTCGACCACGGAGCGTGACCTTCGTGCGGTCGATCTCGAACGAGACCTCGGGAATGTCGAGGCCCGACGAGCGCAGCGCGTCGGCTACCTTGCTGTGAAGCTCGGCCTCCTCGGACGACAGGATGCGCTCACCCTCGAAGGCGGCGCGCTCCTGATCCTGCGTCGGTCGGAACGACGAATCCGGCTCCGGAACAGTGCTCCGCGTGATCTCGTCGTAGCTGCGGGGAGTACGACCTGTGGGCTGCGCCATACGGGCCTGTCCTGCAGCCGAGGTGCCAGGCGGCGCACGCGGGGCCGGCGTGCGCCGTGCTCGGGCGAAGCCGCCCGCTGTGTCGAAACCGCGCGTTCGCGCTCTGCGTTCGACGTGGAGGTTAGCTCGCGTCGCGCGGGCAAGGCCGCGAAACGCGCTGGCCAACCGTGTTGGTACCGCGCGTGCACTCGGTCTGCTCGCTTCCGTCGGACCTCTGGCGTTCCACCCGCGCCAGGGGCCGGTACATGACCCCCGCTCCCTAGCGGGTCCCGCCGGCAACCTCCCCCAGGCCTGCCGGCGGTTCTTTTTTTCGGCTCAGTTGCTCGGTGCGCCGGGCGGCGTGCGCACGGCTGCCACGAGCTCGCGCGTCGCTGCCACGGCCGCAGGTCCGAGCGCGAAGATCTCGGAGTCGTCCGGCGTCCGCTTTCCAGCGAGCAGCTCACGCCAGAGGCCGTGGAGCTTCCTCGAGGGAGGCGATGCGACGAGCGGTTGCTCGATGCCCGCGACCCACGCGAGGTCGTCGCCGAAGAGGTCGAGCCGCCAGCGGGAGCCCGGCGGATCGTCGAGCCGCGGCAGGAAGCCGAACAGGGCAGGGCGCTCCCGCGACGGCGCCGTGGTCGCGAGCATCGCGAGCTCGGCCGCACCGAACCGCGACGTGAGCCCGGTGGCGCGTGCTGCGGCATCGAGCCGCCCATGCGCGGCTTCGTACCTGCCGCGGGCAATCGCGAGTGCGACGGCCAAGCGGTCACCGATCGACGACGCATAGGTCGCCGGCGGCGCAGGGACCTCGGTCGGCTCGGGTTGATCCGTGCGCAGCTGAAAACCGCGGCCGCGTGCCAGTGCACGGGTTGGATCGAGGCGGCCAAATGCAGGCACGTCCGACACCGCGATCTGATCTGCGCGCAGAGCATCGGCGACGGCGCCGTCGGATGTGGTGACGGGGAGAGGCGGCAGGAGCACGAGATCGGGGCGAGCTCCGGCGACGACCTGCGCGTAGCTCACTGCCGACCACGCGGTCGCGCTCGTCATCACGATCACGCCGGGACCGGGCGGCATTCCGCCGATCATGTCGGTCGCGAGACGCGCGGGCGCGTCGTGGGGATCATCGATCGAGAAGGCGGCCCCGGCCGCGAGCGCCGCGCCGACCAGCGGGACGCCGGCGAGCGGCACGACGAGCGCTCGCTTCTCCGGCATGACGCGCGCGACCGCGCTCGGGACGATCGCGCAGCCGATCGCGAGCAGGCCGAGCAGGGGCTCCGCCGCATGATCGATCACGATCGCGTGGGCAACCGCGAGGACGATCCACGCGAGGAGAGCGCGCGCAGGCGCGAGGCTCGTCGCCGCGCCGAACGCAGCGCCGAGGAGGCCCGTGCCGATCACGATCGCCGCCGCTCCCTGGCCGGATGCGGCGACCATCGCGGTCAAGCTCGGGTCGACGCCGGGCAACGCGCCGAGCGAGCCGAGCCACCACGTGATCATCGCGATGCCGATCGCGCCGGTTCCGATGGCGAGGTGCTCGCGCTTCGCGTTCGAGCGATCGAGCCAGGCGATCGTCGCGACGGTGAGCACGGCGCCGAGCCACGGCGCGCTGCCGATCACGGCCGCGGCACCGACGAGCGCGATCGTCAGCTGCCGCACCGCGGGCTCCCGCGCATGGGCGGCCGCGCCCGCGAACGCCCAGACCGCACCGCACGCCGCGAGCAGCGACGGTGTGGCAAAGGCGGCGGCATCGCGAAACGGCGGGGCGAGCGCGAGCAGCACCGCGCCGACCAACCCGGCGATCGGATCCTTCGGCAGCACCGCGCGCGCCGCCGCGACGACACCGGCCAGCGTCAGCGCTCCGAGCACCGCGCCGAGCACGCCGAGCCGAAATCCGACCTCGCCTGCCGGTAGTTGCGCCGCGAGATCAGCGAGCAGGCCGTACAGGGGGGCAGCCGAGGTCCGCTCGAGTTGCGCCGCGAGCACGGCGTGACCGGACGCTAGATCCCAGCCCGGACCACTGCCGGCGGTCGCGACGAGCACCAGAAGCGCAACCGTGAACACGCCGAGCTCGAGCCAGGAGGTGGGTCGCTCCATTCGGCGTGGAGGCTGCCACAGTCCCGCCGACCGCGTTATGATTCTCCCCTCTCGATGGCGCAGATCCGGTTTGTCGATGTCTGGGTGCGGGCACCAGGTGCGCCCCCCAGTCACTTCCGGTCGGTCATGGTGATCACCGAGAAGTGGGCCGAGCAGCGCGTGCTGATGCGCGCGTTCGCCGAGAGTCGCAACCAGACGCGGCCGACGATCACCCTGTATGGCGTCGAGCTCGCGATCGGACCCGCCGGCACCGACGTCAACGGGCCGTGGGGCATCCACGTCGGCGAGCAGACCGAGGGCGCCGCGCAGACGATCAAGACCCAGCTCGAAGAATCCGCGAAGCGGCTCGCAGGCAGCAAGGGAAACCCGCCGCGCCTCGTCGACGAGGAATCCACGTTCGATCGCGAGCCGACAGCGAACTGGGGACCCGGAGCGCCGCGCGTGCTTCCAAAGCGCCAGGATGCCGGGCTACCGCAGGTCGACTTCGTGCAGCAGCCCAGCGCCGCGCGCCTCCCGCAGCACCAGAACGCGACGTTCGTCCCGCAGGTACAGGTCGCTGCGCACCACATGCCTGCACCCGCGCCAAGCAGCGCGCCGTCGAACCCGGAGCTACGCAAGACGCCGATGCCGCGCATGCGTACGGGCAAGACCCGTCCTCCGCCGGTGGGAGGGCGGACAGCGCTCGGCTACCAGTCCGGCTCGGGGGCGCAGTCCGCCGTGGTCCGGCTCGGGCTCGCACCGAGCGTGTCGTCGAAGCTCGGCTGGCTCGTCGGCCGCGTCGTGCCGCAGGACTTCCAGATCGATACTCCGGAGCGCAAGGTGCTCAATGCACTGGGCGAGCACGAGCTCACCGCACGCGTGATCGGCCAGATGATCGACGTGGCCGATGCCGTCACGTTCATGGAAGATCTGACCCGGAAGCTCGAGAGCTACGGCCTCGATCTCGTCGAGCCGGGGACGCCGAACGGCAGCGAGCCGACCTACCGCTTGCGGCGCTAGGTCAACCGGCTGGTTATCAACGGGTTAGTCGTCCCGCTCGACGGCTGACACCCGTGAAGCCACTGTGGTACTCACCCGATCCCCATGCAGGTTCGTATCGAGGACGTGTCTCCCGTCGAGAAGAAGATGTTCGTCGAGATCCCGTGGGAGACGGTGAGCGCGAAGCTCGGCGAGGCCTACAAGGATCTCGGCAAGGGCGTCGCCCTCAAGGGTTTCCGCAAGGGCAAGGTCCCGCGTCCCGTCCTGGAACAAGTTTACGGTCAGCGCGTGAACGCCGAGGTCGCCTACCAGCTCGTTCGCGAGTCGTTCTTCCGCGCGTCGGAGGAGCACAGCCTCGCCGCTGTCGCCGAGCCGCGCGTCGAAGAGGCCGCCCCGATCAAGAAGGGTCAGCCGTTCACGTTCTCCGCGATCATCGAGATCCGCGGCGAGGTGAAGGTCGGCGAGTTCAAGGGCCTTGCGATCGAGCGCCGCAGGCTCGAGGTCACGGACGAGCAGGTCGAGGAGTCGCTCGCGCAGCTCCGCCGCGAGCACACCGAGCTGAAGCCGATCGAAGGCCGTGACATCACGGCGGCCGGCGACATCGTCGGTCTTTCGGTCACCGGCACGATCGGCGAGCACCAGATCAACCAGCCGCAGTTCGCGGTCGATCTCGACGACACCGAGCGCGAGCCGCTCCCTGGCATGCGCGATGCGCTGCTCGGCGTTCCGCTCGATACCAAGGACAAGCAGATCGAGATCATGGTCCCCGATGACTGGAAGGACGAGTCGATCCGGGGCCGCAAGGCGACCCTGACCGTGACGATCCTCGAGGCGCGCTCGAAGGACGTGCCTGCGCTCGACGACGAGTTCGCGAAGGACACCGGCAAGGCCGATACGCTCGACGGTCTCAAGGCCGCGCTGCGCAAGGACCTCGAGGACAAGGAGCGCGAGGTCATCGAGCGCGAGGCGCGCGAGAACGTGCTGCGCGAGCTGATCAAGGGCAACCAGATCCCGGTCGCGTCGTCGCTGATCGAGCGCGCGGTGGAGATGCAGTACCAGCGCCTTCGCCAGATGCTCGGCATGAAGCCGGACCGCAACAACCCGACCGCCGGCCTCTCCGACGAGCTGCGCGAGAAGATGCGTCCCGCCGGCGCCGACGAGGTTCGCGGCCAGCTGCTCCTCGAGGCGATCGCCGACAAGGAGAGCATCGCCGTCACCGACGAGGAGCTGACCGCTCACATCGAGGCGACCGCGAAGGGGCGCAACACGCCGGCCGCGAAGCTGCGCGCCGAGTGGCAGCGCGATGGCCGCCTCGACAACGTCACGTACTCGCTGCGCCAGGACAAGGTCCTCAAGTTCCTCGTCGAGAGCGCGAAGGTCACCGAGGTCGAGAAGCTGACCCAGCAGGGCACTCCGTTGCCCGAGGCTCCCGAGCCGGCGCCTGCCGCCGAGGGCCACGTGCACGGTCCCGACTGCAATCACTGATCAGGGATCGCGGTTGCGATAGAGGCTGAGCGCCAGCACCATCGCGACGACGAATGCGCCGATGCCGGCGATGAGCTTCGCCGGGAACACCCACGACGCCTTCGTGGGCGTCACGCGCGGCGACGTCTCGAGGGTGAGAGGCGAGGTGCTCGCGCCGAGCAGGACCGGTGTGCGGGTGGTGATGCCCGCATCCGCCTCGAGCTGCGCGAGCGGAAACGTCCACTTGTCGCCGAGGACCGCGATCCGCGACGCGTAAGGGGCGAGGTTCTCGCGCGTCACGGTGAAGTCGATCGGCGTCGAGAGCACGAGCGTGCCGGTGATCGTCGAGGTGTTGTCGACCGGTGCCACCGGAGCGCCGACGACGACCGCGAGCTCGCCGCGGCCATCGATCTCGAAGCGCGTCTCGGTCGAGACGGTGGTGCCGACCGGCGGCGAGCCATCCGGCATGCGCAAGAGCAGCGTTCGCTTCCCGTCGGTCAGCTGGAGCAGCTCGAGCGTCTGGTTCAGGTTTCTGGGTAGCTGGATCTCGCTCGTGACGAGGTCCTTCACGGTCGCGACGTCGGTCATGATGCCGGCGCGGATCTGCGTGCCGAGTGACATCTGGTCGGCCTGCTTGCGGGCCGAGTTGATCGACGCGTCGATGACGATGCCGAGGCGCTTCGCCTCTGCCTCGATACCCGCCGTGGTCTCGGGCGAGACCGTTCCAGCCCTCATCGGGGGCTTGATGATCAGGAGCGCGGCGAAGCCGAGCAGGGCGATCGCGATGATCCCGAGGGCGATGTGGAGGTTGCGCTTTGCGGCCGCTACCCGCGGCAGCAGATCGGTGTTGTCACCAACCTCGTACCCCACAAGGAGAAGGGTACACCTGACCGCCATTCAATAGACCTCTGGCGTGCACGCGATAGAGTCACGGGATGGAGACGAACCCCACGCAGCCCGGGATTGCGGGGGAGAAGCATCCGACGCTGGCCGAGCTGAAGGATCCATCTCAGCCGCACGTGCACAGCCACATCGCGAGCTGCTCGATGTGCCGGTCGGTCGTCCAGTCGAGCGTCGACGGCGACAGCGCGCCGATCGAGCTCGATCTTCCCAAGGGACTCGTCAGCGAGGCCGCGTTCAAGTGGCCCGCGGATCCGATCGCGCGCGGCGGCATGGCGCAGATCTTCGCGGGGGAGGATCGCCGGCTCGGTCGCACCGTCATCCTCAAGGCGCCGCGCGAAGGCGAGGAGCTATCGGCAGGCATGGCGCAGCTGTTCCAGCGCCGCGTCACCACGGAGGCGCGGATCCTCGCGAAGCTGCAGCACCCGTCGATCGTCACGATCTACGAGCTGGGCAAGGCGACGGTCGGCTGGCCGTTCTGCGTGCTCGAGCGCGTCGAGGGCGTCTCGCTGCGCGATCGGCTCGACGAGCTCGCGGAGCTCGAGGAGGACGGCAAGCCGCGCACGCGCGAGCGCCTCGAGCTGCTGTCGAACCTCGTCGCGATCGCCGAGGCGCTCGCGTATGCGCACGAGCGCAAGGTCGTGCACCGCGACTGCACCCCGAACAACATCATCCTTGGAAAGCGAGGCGAGGCGACGCTGATCGACTGGGGCATCGCGCGCGATCTCGAAGCGCCCGGCGACGGGGACGCGGCGACCCTCAACGATCAATCGCCGTCGATGAGCGGTCGCATGGTCACGATCAGCGCGGGCACGCCGCCGTACCTGCCGCTCGAGCAGAGCCAGGGCCGCGCGGCGCAGCCGAGCTTCGATGTCTACAGCTTCGGCATCACGCTGTACGAGGTCGTCTCGGGCAACACGCCGTTCACCTGGGAGTCGACCGACAGCGAGGGTGCTCGCAACAAGCAGCTGAACGGCTTCCTGTCGTGGCTCAAGCACGGCGAGGCCGCCGCGCCCGCGATGCCGAGGGATCAGGAGCTCTCCGGCATCATCGCGAAGGCGATCGCGCGCGATCCGGAGCAGCGGTTCACGGCCGACGAGCTGGTCCGCGCGCTCAAGCAGTACCTGACCGGCGACCTCGTGTTTTCGCACCGCTACTCGTGGACCGGTCGGCTGTCGCGCTGGGCACGCCAGCACAAGGCGACGACGGTAACGCTCGCGTTCATCCTCGCGTTCGCGATCGTCGGCGCGCTCGTGTGGGCGCAGCTGCAGCGCGCCGCGAAGGAAGAGGCGGAGCTCCGCGCGATGGCTTCCGCGGCAAACGCCGACGCGAGCGAGAAGAGCCGCGCGGCCGACGAAGCCACGCGCGCCGCCGATGAAGCGCGCCTGCGCGCCGAGGAAGCGCAGCGCAAGGGCCAGAACGCCGACGAGCTGCGCCGGGACGCGGAGGCCAAGCGCAAGGCCGCCGAGAACATGCGCAACTCCGCCGACGCCGCGGCGCGCGCAGCAAAAGGAGAGGCCGACGACGCCTTCAAGCGGTTCCAGGAAGCGATGAAGAAGCAGGAGGAGGCCGAGCGGCTGCGCGATCTCGCGATCACGAAGCAGGAAGAGGCCGAGAG